>CAYFTD010000269.1:0-3618 GCA_964345915.1 uncultured archaeon | reverse complement strand
GTCGGGAATGCCTTTACAGCTCTTCTGTATCGGTCAAGTTCAGCATCGACATTCTCAGAGAGATCCCCTTCCTCGTCTAGATTCTTCAGGAGCTCTCCAACCTCCTTCAGACTATCGATGTCGATACTCTCAATGAACCCCTTGACCGAATCGTTCATTGGCAGACCTCCAAAGGCCTTTGCGAGCTCAGAGGCTGCGTCAATGACTCTGTAGTTCCTTGCGTAGAAGCCTATAGTCCTTTCTGGAAGGACATCATCCACAGTCCAGTCCTTGCCCAGAATCTCCACATTGTCCAGCATATCAACAGAGTCATCATATACTCCAAGAGGTGAGATGTAGAGAACTAGATCATACCCCTTGGCGTAATCTGCCGCGTTTTCACCCTCTGAGATGACATATACAGGACACCATCTGTCTACGCCCTCGCTTACTAGAGTGTCGAATACCTTAGCGTCATTTGTGATTATGACTCGGCCTTCGAGTCGGCGGGGCTTCATCCTCCTATAAAGGCCTCTTATTTGACCTAGATTCGCTCGGAGCGTTTCGGTCTGTTCATCTCTGAGCTCAAGGGCCATTCCGATGGCATTAGCGAAGTAGCTCTGCCGCTCTCTGATGACATCAAGCTTGTCTGGAGGCAGAGGAAAGTACAGGACTAGCTTGTCTCTTGCATAGCTAGTGTTTGTGTACCCCCGGATTATGCCTAAGACAGAATCGAATATCTTCCTCACGTCACCGCTCCTGAGAATGGTATTGGCACTCGCACCGAACTGCACCTCGAAGGCTGCCTTCACTATGTTGACTGCTTGCCTGCCTCCTATTCCAGGCACTGCCGAAACAAGGTCGACACGGGAGTCTGTTACTACCTTGAGGGCGACTTCTTCACTGCCGAAGTGGTCAATCAATGTCTTCTTGACCTTGTCACCCACGCCTGGAATGTCTGAAAGACTCTCTAGACTCACTCTCGTTTCCCCTGGGTCGTAGTGTTTGTCTGCTGTAATGGATTCCTTAAAGACCTGACTCTCAGTCAAGGTGTGTCACCCCTATGTTGAAAGATGTCCCATGATGCATCAAACATGGGTACTGCTCCTTCTCTCATGTCCTCTCGAACATTGAAAAGCACCTTCAAGATTGAATTGTTGGCGCGTTTAGTATCCCTTCCTCATGTCTACAATATTCAGAGGTGTTTCTCCATTGATGAATCTCAAGATGTTCTCGCCCACAAAGCGGATTTGATCTCTCATTATGTTCTCTGAGTAGGCAGCACGATGAGGAGAGAGAACAAGATTATCCAACTCATGATATGGGAAGTTCACCGAGGGTAGCCTCATTTCGGCCTTTCCCCACTGAGGATAATTCCACCATACATCAAGTGCGGCTCCGCGAATTCGTTTCCCTTTCAGAGCTTCAAACAAAGCTGCCTCGTCAATAATCTCGCCCCGTGAGATATTGACAAGGATTGATGATGGTTTCATCCAGCTGATGAACTCCTGATTTACCATTTCTCTAGAATCACTGGTCAAAGGGAGTGACAGAATGATGAAGTCGGCTTCCTGAATCACCGACTTCGTGTCACTTGTTCCAACTACCCTGTCTACAAGATTGGCCTGTGGACTCTTTCCAGTCTTTGTTATTGCAAGGATTCTAACTCCGAAGTTTCTAAGACGCCTAGCAACCTCAGAACCTACATTTCCAAGTCCTATTATTACACAGGTCTTGTTTCGAATCTCTAAATTTGGATTTGGACCGCTCCACCCATAGGTCCAGTCGCCCTTGCGGAGCTCTCTGTCATTGAGTATGATGTTCTTGGATGCAGCCAGAAGAAGCATGATGGCGTACTCAGCCACTTCAACTGCATTCACGTGGTTGTTGCAGACAATGATGTCGCCGCGATCGAGCACCGATTCTCGGTCAATCTTGTCAATACCGGCTCCAAGAGACTGTATCATCTTCAGGTTCTTGGCATTACGGATATACCCTCCAGGAACACGACCTGATGCCACAATCTCCGCATCGTTGGCATGTTCTAACATGGACTCAGCTGTCCTCTCGGAACGGACTACTGTTGCTCTTTTTCCCAGTGTGACCTGTATGGTGTCTGCCAGCTCCTCGGTATAGGGGACCAGTACCTTCAACCAAACGCCCTCCATCGGTTCAGATTCAGGGATTTCGAAGACCTATTTGCGTGGCGTTCTAGAAAAAGGTGTAGTCTGGTCCCGGATTGGGGACCAAGACATCTACTCAATATGAACGCGCCAAGTATACAATCTCTCGAGCGATGCCCCCACATAGCAGACATTCGCCCTCAGCCTTCTCCTCAATGTCAACTCTGGTGCCGCGTATCTCTCCTCCAGTCTTGTCCTTGAGATCCTCAGCACAACTCAACCCTTCCATCTCGGTAGTGCAGAAGGGTATTCGAGCAATTTTGTTCTTCCCGAGAGCATCAGCTACTTCTCCGAGGGTATTTGCGTTCACCACTAGACCTTCAAACTTCGCATCTGCTTGGGACATGAGTGTCTGATCTATCTGCTTACCAAGGCTCTTCACCTTCTTCTTGAGGTCCTTTAGTTTCACAGACTCGCGTGTCATTCGGTCTCGCCGGAAGATGACCACTTTCTCATCCTTGATGTCGCGAGGACCAGCCTCAATTCTGATGGGAACGCCCTTCATCTCCCAATAGTTGTACTTCCAGCCGGGGGTCATATCACAATCATCTAGATGGACACGGAAACCTGCTTTCGCCAATGTCTTCTCTATCTTCCTGCAATAATCGAGAACTGCGTCTACATTCCTCCCCTTGACTATTGGAATGATGACAACCTGATAGGGAGCCAGTTTGAAGGGGAGACGGAGACCCTTGTCGTCGCCGTGGATTGCTATCATGGCGCCATACATTCTCGAAACTGCTGGACCATAACATGTCTGCCAAGCATACTTCGTTTCATTGTTCTCATCGAGATACTTGATATCAAAAGCCCTCGCGAAGTTGTCACCCAGGTCGTGTGTCGACGGGAGTTGAATCACCTTGCCATCTGGCATCAAAGTATCAGCTGCATAGGTGTTCAACCCACCAGGAAACTTGTCCCACTGAGTTCTCTTGAATATCATTATTGGTATCCTGTAGTCATCTGTGAGGACTTCCTTGGTAGTCTCGATATCTTCCATTACTTGGGCTAATGCCTCTTCATGTGTCGTGAACACGTTGTGACTCTCAATCCAGAGAAACTCTCGGCCTCTCAGGAAAGGTCGTGTGCTCTTGACTTCCGACCTGAAGACCGAGCATCGCTGATACCTCTTCAGAGGCATATCACGCCAGCTTCTAATCCAGAGAGAGTACATTGGATAGATTGCAGTTTCACTGGTTGGCCTCAGGGCAAGTCTTTCCTCCAACTCTACGCCGTCGCCAATATCCTTTATCCAGAACACCTGAGGAGTGAAGCCCTCAACGTGTTCTGCCTCTTTTCTGAGGTTGCTTTCAGGGATCACAGTCGGAAATAGCATGGGCAAGTGACGCTTCCGTTTTAGAGCGTCTTCATAGAGTCCGAACATGATATCCATGGTCATATAGCTCCATGGGAGGAAGGGAGTGAACCCCTTGACACCATATCGGATGTCTGCAAG
>CAYFTD010000268.1:0-3927 GCA_964345915.1 uncultured archaeon | reverse complement strand
GTCTCCTCGACTTCCCGGTCAGAGGATGTGCTACCCTACGTATAAATGGGAGATTGCCACCTCCCCCGATAGACTACTCTGAGTTGAGTAACCATGGCATTTGAGGCGAAACTAGAGTTTGTCCCATTGGATCGAACTCAGAATGAAGAAATCGAGAGTCTTCTCCCGATTGAGATTGGAATGTTTGGGGGAAGTGGCAACTATGATCCCACAGTCATAGAGAACCCGATGGAAATCAAGGTCTTCACTCCGTATGGAGAAGCGTCAGACCACTTCATCGTAGGCAAGGCAAGAGGACGAAGCTTTTCGTTCTTATCAAGACACGGCCGGGGACACGTAATCCCTCCGCATGCAATCAACTACAGATCCAACATCTGGGGAATGAAATCGCTCGGGGTAAAGAGAATCATCAGTCCTGCCGCTTGCGGCAGTCTTCAACCGGACAGGATAAAGCTTGGTGAGTTTGTGATTGCAGACCAGATATTCGATAGGACCTTCGGACGAAGGATGGACACATTCTTTGACGGAGGCCCCATTGGCCATTTGCCGTTCGGAGAACCTTTCTGTCCAGAGCTTCGTAAGGTGGCATTCGACACGGCAGGTAAGATCGGCTACAAAGTCCACGACAAGGGTACATATGTCTGCATCAACGGACCACGCTTCTCCACAGCGGCAGAATCCATGTTCTACCATGGCCAGGGTTGGGAAGTCATAGGAATGACCGCCTATCCAGAGGCCGCGTTGGCAATGGAGGCGGGGATATGCTTTGTCAACATCTCGATGCCAACTGACTATGACGTGCATGGAGAGGAACATGTGACTCATGAGCTCGTCCTGAAAACAATGTCAGAAAATGTTGAGAGAGTGCGAAAGCTCACCTTCGAGATGATCGACGGCATTCCAAAGAAAGCAGGATGTGATTGTCAGACCAAGATGAAAGGCGGTCTGTTCTGAAGGCAAACAAAGGCGTGAGTTCCAAGTTCTGGCAGCCCAAGCCTCAGTCTTCTAGGGACGGCAACGGTTGGAAGAATGGCGAACTACCAGTCGTCATCATCTTCCCATTCATCGTCTTCCCAGTCTTCTTCCTCAGTGAACCAGTCTTCATCGTCGAAGGACAAAGAGTTCACCTCGCGCACAGTGGTACTTCATTCTGAGATAAGCCTATCTTTTGCCACACCAATGTTCGCACCAAAGAAGTGATAGCCTTCTCATTATTCAGAAATCACAGGTGTCCACAGAATGCTAAGAATTGCAGTTGGTCAGATGGAACCCAAGATTGGTGACCCCAATGGCAATCTGACAAAGATGGCGACCGTTCTTGACAGCGCCGCTGAGAACGGAGTCGACGTTCTCGTTTTGCCCGAGCTCGTAAACTCGGGCTATGTGTTCGAGAGCATTGAGGAAGTTGATGAACTAGCCGAAGCAATCCCAGAAGGCCCATTCTCCCAGATGCTTCTGGATTGGTCTGGAAGGAATGCTCTCGTAGTTGCAGGGCTGTGCGAAAGAAGAGCAACGGGTTTCTCTAATTCAGCAGCAATCTTTGCAAATCGAGAACTTCTATCAACCTACAGGAAAATCCAGCTATTTGATCGGGAGAAAGAGTGGTTTGACCCCGGAAACGAGGAACCACCTGTCGTCGAGTTTCGCGGACATCGGTTTGGAGTCATGGTTTGTTTTGACTGGTCGTTTCCAGAACTCGCAAGGATACTTGCACTGAAACGCGCACAGATTATCCTACATCCAGCCAATCTGGTTCTTCCCTTTTGCCCCGATGCGATGATTACGAGATCGATTGAGAATCGAGTCTTCACCGCCACGGCTGGCAGAATAGGCGATGAGAGAGGAGTCTGCTTCATCGGAGGTTCTCAGATAACGACACCAAAGGGAGTAGTCATGCTCCGGATGCCCGAGGACGAGGTAGGAGTTTCCTGGGTGGATGTAGATCTGTCTGAGGCAGACAACAAGGCAGTCACAAGACACAATGACGTGCTGAAAGACAGAAGGCCTGAGTTGTACTCTCGACTTACTGAGATTCCTTAGTCTTGCTTGGAATACGTCCCCGCCACTCGTCAGCTGGATACTTGTCAGAGTTCTTCTCCAGCTTGTCCAAAATCGCACGAGTAGGATTGATACCAGCTGTGTCAGCGATTCTTATCAGATAGATCATGACATCGGCAAGCTCTCCCGCCAACAGCGCACGGTATTCGTCATTCTCAAGATGAGCTTCAATCTCTTCATCAGTGAGCCACTGGAAGAGCTCTAGCAATTCGCCCAGTTCAATGGATGCCGAAACTGCCAGAGCAGTGGGTCTCTGAAATGATTCCCAATCGCGAACCCTGACGAATTCGCGGACAAGCGTCATCAATTCTTCCAGAGTGTGTCTTGTCGGCTCGGGGTAGGGTGTCAATCGGCTTTCTCCTCAGCATAGGAACGTCTCACAATCCACATACTGTAGACTGCGAAAATCCCAATGAGCACGGTCAGCGACACTAGGGGTGTGTCTATTCCGTATAGAATTGAAGCCCCATTCATCGCCCAGCTAATAGTATCGGCGGTTCCAACTGCAGCCGTTATGAGTATCGCTATGATGAATGCCGGTCCTACGTATCGCACTCTGGTCTGCGATTTGACCCACGCCTCCAAGGACAGAGCTATTCCCACGAGACCGAAGATCATCGAAACGTAGTATCCCAGAATGAGGTAGTTGTGTTGAAACCAGACCTCAGCAGGCCATGGAAGAATCACAGCAAATCCGACGATAATCAAGATGAAAGTCACCCGCGGCCAGGGGTCTGCGACAAAAGCCTCCAGTCTTTCGCCGGCCGGGCGGCGAGGTACAGCCTCTGATGAAGGCTCCCAGTCCTCGTATTCGTCATCATCCTCATATTCTTCTTCATCGAACTCTTCGTCTTCCTCGTCATCATGGTCCTCTTCTTCATCGAACTCCTCGTCGAACATGGAGGCATCCTCTTCCGTTTTGTGACCTGCCGTGTGTGCGGCTCCGTTAAAACCCTTGTTGTCGGCCGGATTCAGAAACATCAATTCTCAATAGATTGTCATGGTACACGTTGAACATTCGACCGAAGAATGGTTAAAACAATCTGTTCAGAAACATGAGTAGGGTGTTCGATCTATTGAGTGCTGAAGACCAGCTATTGGAGGCAGAGGCACTGCGCCAAGAGGGAAAGTACACTCAAGCAATAGAGGCGTATCGTGCTGTTCTCAACATTGACCAGGAGAATCTTGTTGCACTCAACGGGATGGGACTAGTTCATGTACTTGTGGGAGAACAGAACCTGGCCATTAATGCCTTTGAGCTCGCCATATCGATTGCCCCATATGACTATAGAGGCCACAGCAACAAGGCTGAAGCATACCTCACCATAGGTGGATTCGAGGACGCGTTATCAGCTGCAGACGCGGGTCTGAAGCTTTCCCCAGAAAGTGGAACTCTCTGGACTAAGAGAGCACGGGCCCTTGAGAGCATGATGCGTATCCAAGAGGCTATTGATGCTTACAACGAGGCAATAAAGTACGATTCGGAGAATCCAGAAACTTGGAAGGCACTGGCTCTCTGTTTTGACGCACAGGAGAAGTGGACTGAGGTAGCCCGTGCCTACAGGATTGCGGCTGGACTGCATGAGAAACGGGGAGAGAATGGCGATGCCGATAGTTGTCATAAATTCGCCGAGCTCGCCGAAAAATCGTAGTTGTTGACCAATTCTTAGGAGGGTGGGGGCCCTGGATCGTGTTGTGATTTGACGACCCAGGGATATTGCCCGATCCTCTTCTCTTCATCGCCTCCTGCTGAGGACAACGACAATTATCAGTGCACCGACGGCCCCAGCTATGTAGAGAGCGTATTCAGCTAAGAACTCTATGAGAGGGTTGCCATCTGTTGTCGTCGTGGTAGTCGTGGTGGTCGTA
>CAYFTD010000267.1:0-8714 GCA_964345915.1 uncultured archaeon | reverse complement strand
CGTGTTCTCCATACGTCTCTCGAGAGCATGACTCGATTATCTGCTGTTTCTGTTGACGACTCCCACCAGTGGCCTTGCGTATCGGTATCAATCCATGATGTGAGCTCCCTCGGTGGTGGCCATATCCTCATAACGACTAGTCCCAGAATGAGCAAGACTGGTATTGGGAGTAGTATTGGGTAGTAGCCTCGGGGATATGGAAACAGCAATTGGAAGAGCACCATTGGAACATAGAAGATGACAGCTACTTGCAGCTCTGACGCAATTCCTGCGATGATAGCTCGCCTCTTGGTTGTATTGCCTTGGTAGGCCCTTACTACCATATATCCGAACACAAGCCGCAAGAAAGACCCTGGAATTCCCAATATCATTATCAATGGGTCATTCATCCAGCGTACCGAATACGGGTCAATAAACAACATCCATGTCATGGCCATGACCTGAAGATTCCACATATCGGAACCAAACGAGTAGTATACGATATTATGAGGGGCCAGCAGTGCCACAAGAGCCAAGAGAATACCTATCGTCCATGGGTTCCTTTCCAGCTCTCGAGTGCCCTCCTCGGTGAGTTCCATTGTCATGAATAGTCACTCATCCGTTCATCCAAGCTGTTTGCTATGAAGCTTCTTTAAGGTTATGAAAGGCTATCCAAAACGATTAGAGCCGACCATAGGGAGAGTTATCTGAGTCCTATGTGTTCCTCAGCTGCAAAATGTGATTATGTGCTCTATAAGGTCCGAAGTTTCAACGTGGAAAGTGTGGGTCGAGACATTATTCAAATAGAAGTTGAGCTAATGTATGGTGTCGTTGGTAGGAATGTCGCAGAGACGACAAGTTCTCTTTGAGATGATGAAAGAAAACTGGGCTGACATCAGGACTTACACGTCCAACCTTTGGCAGTTGGCAACGCTGACTCTGGCTGCCTCAGCTCTGTCAGTCAGTATGATGTTGACATCTGCCCCCTCCGGGTTGATGCTCTTCTTCACGAGCTTTGGATGGTTTGGGTTGCTTTTGCTGACGGGTTTTACATTCTTTTCTCTAATTGCAGCACGCTGGATTCTGCATGATATAAAGAGGAGTCAGACTAGAATCGAAATGCTCGTGACCACGCTGACAAGTGAGAGGATGGATCTCGCTGTCATAGGAGCCGATGGGCGTGTGGACGCGCCATCTGTTGTAGTAGACCAGCTCAAGAGGGAGGATTTCCCTGTCTGGTCGACTAAGGACTATGTAGAGCAGTTCTTCTTCATTGCCTGGTTGTCGGCCGTGCTGTCCTGGTATCTTCAGACACTCTTTGTATTCCTCGCAGAGCTGCTCGTGCTATCGACGCTGGTCATCACTCAGACTCTGGCACTAGTGTGGATGGTCTGGTACCTGAAGAAGCAGTACAAGGTATAGATTCGCGGCCTGACTGATATGCTGTTTGAAGTCGCCAACGAAAAATCGTACTACTCTCTGATATGTGACTGTCCCCCATTGCCCCTACCTACAACTGAGTTATGGATTTGCTATTTAAAGCATCCAGATTTCAATGTTGAAAGTTTGCCCGGGGGAACTTCCGTCGCAAGCTCGTCACCAGATACTCGAGCTTAGAGGTGAGTAACCCATAGCTTGACTATGATGACCTGGATCGATACGTCGGAGTGCAGACTGCACTCAGTCCCACGGTGAGGCTGGTTCTCTGGGGCCCTTTGTTCTCATCAAGTAGTATCCAACTAGTACTGAGAGCGGGAGAGGTCCTGAGTATACAACATTAGGTGCAATCCAATTCATAACTCCAAGAATCGTGACTGGAACTTGACTAGCTACTCCCCAAGCGATAGTGCTGCTCTTTGAGGCCTGACCCCTGCAGTATCTTACTACTTCAAATGCAAACACAAACTGAATCATGGAGAAGATGAGTGCAGGGGCAAGATTCGGAGGAGATAGAACACTGAAATGAGGTGAATCATTCACAATCCACAACGACCATAATATCGCAACAACATTAGTTGACGTGAATCCAAGGTGCAAAGCGAATGGAAGCAAGAATACGCAGCCCACCATGACCCATGCCACGATTCTTGACCTAGAAGGAACCTCTGTCAGACGCTCTCCGCTCCCTTTGTACGAGTTCCATGCTGTATATTCCATAAATACCAGAGTATTATGGCCATCATTGTAACTCCGACAAGAACTAGTAGCGAGTCACTTGAAGGTGCTGTTCTTGGAGGAACAATGGTAAACTCCCATGACTGGGAGAAAGGGCTTGAACCTGTACTGTTCACTGCTTTCACTCGCCAGAACCATCTTCCTAAAGACAGGTCCATAATAGGCGTGAATGAGCTTGACTCAAGACCATTGACAACAATTAACGACTGCGTTGAGAAGCTGCTATCCTTGTCGAGTTGCAGTGTGTAAGTGTCAGCGCCCTCTACCTCAGTCCAATAAAAAGACGGGCGGCGTAGATCCATTGTAGAATGGTTCGAAGGAGATATCAGTGAAGGTGCCATCGGGGGGCCCTTCACTCTAATGGGAGAAACGATCTCGGATCTCCCAGCACAGGGATGTACCAATAAAGGAATAATAATCAAAACCCAGACTAGGCTACACCGCCGATTCAGCACAGAAGTCACCTAGACGCTATTATGCATCAGGATTGGACACTTGTTCATAGTGCCAAGTAGCACTAATCGTTACATCGACCCCAGGAGGCGCATCGTGGTAGAATTCATTCCAGTCATCAAAGTACTTCCAGACGTAGTTATCATAGTATTTCGTGCTTTTGAAGGTAAAGTCGAAGTCCGGTGTATCTGCATCAGTTTCGTAGACCTCCTCGTAGTTCGTAGTGTCCTTGTATATTATGAAACCAACCAACACATAGTCTGTGAGGATGAAGTATCCGCCCCAATTACGAACAGTCTTGGACCAAATCAAGTCACCACCTTCGTAGAGCAAATAACTCATATAATCCCCAGAACCAGGCAAGAATTTCATTTGGAATGTGTAGAGGGTGTTTTTCTCCAATGTCTTTGCATCTGCGTCATAATGATAGAACAGGTTGCCCCAGAAATCGTGTGTAGTCCAAGACCAAGTGAGACCCCAGTGACCGTTGATAGCAGAAAACCCTATCTGATTATAGCTACCAACATTGTCAAAGCATGAGAGAAGCACATAGTAAAACTCATTATCCCCAGGATCCCCATTGGGAGTTCTGATAGTCACCTGTAATCGATCAGCCACCCAAAAAAGAAAGTGAGGTTTTGACAGGCTTCCTGCATACCAGTGTGTTGATGATTCTGCAGTCATTTGCTTACATTCCAACACTTATGGCATATGGTGGTATTGGTTGTATTGGTTGGGCTATGATTACAATGCCGATTGACATCTGTGAAAAAGCAAGGATTAGGGCAAACACCGCTACCCTTGCATACCTATTTCTTCGTAAAGCTTTCATTAACGAATCCCCTATCCTATTAAATCCTCAAATTGAGGACGAGTTAAATGAAGGGGACACTTCCTAATGGTTTTTGGTATTGAAAGAAGCAAAGTAAGAACAAAACCATAGTTGTGCCGATGAAGACGCCGGTCATGCAAACACTTGAAGTAAGAAACCGGAGCATCCTCTTTGTCCGCCTCTCGAGAGCATGACTCGATTATCTGCTATTTAAGGTCCGAAGTTTCCACATGGAGACCAGGACCATCAGCAGTATTCCCTTCTCCTCAAAAAGAAGAGGAGGGGACAGAATCACAGGATGCTCGGATGAAACTATACCCATGATTCGCCCCCGAAATTCCAGTCTAGTGTATTACCTTCAGGTAGTTGTAGGTGCTGATGTAGCCGTCCACTTGGATTGCCCAACGCCCATAAGCATTGACCCAATAGTGTCCATAAGCAATCTCTGCAGTCACCCTGATCTTGTACGTTCCTGATGATATCGGTACATGCCACCAGAACCAGGTTATTGCATTCACCTGCTCAGGCCATGGCTGCTTGCTGTAAAACAAGTTCCCATAGCCGTAGTCCCAGAAGATCTGGGCTTGGTCGTCTGCCCACCACCACCACCACTCCTCCTCACCCCATCTCGTATCCATAGTGGAATAACATGTGCTGAGCAAAGTCGTAGCTATCGAGATTGGAAACCAATAGCCGCTAGTGACAACGCCCATGGCCGTGTTGGCAAGATTGAATAACGTGGTCGAACCCGACCAAGCTGCTTGGGTCTGACCTGAGTTGACCACTTCTAGTCTTTCGTTGTTCGTCTGTGATGTGGGAATCGTATTGATTTCCCCTCTGGTGTTAGCCCGGTTTCCTGAAACATCGGCCTTGATCTTGAATTTCACGCTGCTAATTGCATAGGTATAGAACACGTTCTTTCCATTCGGATAGTCCCAACCATTGCCTGTAGGGCCACCATCTGGGGCTGAAGGGGCTAGCCCTTCAAGTGCCATGCGAATGTAGTAGTGTCTTTCAGCGCTGTCGTATCCGTACCCTGTCTGTCTAAAAGCGAGAGCAATCTCGCCCCCTGCAACATCACGACTAGAAGATCCAAGATTCGTGTCAACTGACGTCCTCACCGGATAGAAAGTGGATCCATAGTTATAGCTCGTTGCCGCTTCAACAGGTGCGACAAGAAATGCAACAGAGAATAGTACAAGAGCTGCTGTAGTCAGGGCTAACCTGGTGACTCTCGTCCCTTTTCTTGTTAGTTTCATTCTTATTACCACGATTTCTTCTGATAGTATGTAGACGGCCGGTCATCTTGGAGTCTAATCTATACCCTAGAATGCAGTATGCATCCTAGGCCTCTCAATCACGGTCCGTCCCACCATCCATATACGGCAGCTTTGCTAAAAGGTCTCCGACCTGCTGGAGGTCAGTGCAAAGAGTGCTGATAGACTCCGACATCAGCATACCACTGTCTAACTAGCTTCCCACACACTCATCTTTGTGATGCTTTATCTGCTATTTAAGGTCCGAAGATTCCACGTGGGATTCTCAGGAACTCATTGGGGCGATGCATTTCCTCCATTTCCATCACGACAAAGAAGGACACGGACAGCAGGTCTCAAATCATTACCCTCTGAGTGCTGACTACGTCATTGAAGTGGAGCGATTCATATGAATGACGATGTTCTGAAGCATATAATCAGATGGTGTAGAGTACAAATGGACAGGTGTGAGTCAGGACTCACAATCCACGACGGCGAGAAGGAGGACGCGATTGCGACCTATCGGGCAGTCATCCAGATGTTAACAGAGATGAGAGAGAAGATTCAGTGAGAAGTTTGAGTTTCCAGAGAAATATGGAGCGCGGGCCACTCTGACCTGCAGAGTAACAGTGTCGGTAAGAGCGGCCCCGGTGTCTTTACCACGAACCACTCCAGTAGGAAACTGAGTCGTCATAGGATATAGTGTATGTGTAATGGTCCCATGTCATCCAGAAGATCCACCACCAGAAATTCGAATCGTAGTGGAACTTTGCGTTGTAGTACTGAGTTCCACTCATTCCTCCGTCAGACTGTCCACCACGCCATTCAGCAGCTCTGTAGGAAATGTATGAGTGATGAGAAGCCTCACAGGGCTGAATCAAGGTTGGCCAGTAGCCGTAGAAAGGACCCATGAAGTTCTCTCTCCACTCGGCTATATCATAGTAGTCGCTTGTGTCGTCAATGATTTCGACCTCTGATTTAGTCCACGATTCTGCAACGCCCAATTGATATGTCGGCCCTGTAGGGCCGATTTTGATGCCTTGGCTCAATGAATAAGTCCATGTTCCCACATATGTCGTCGGACCCCTATCATGGATGTCCAAGTTCTGTTCATCATATTTGAGCCATCGTGATGAGACCCACGGACCAACCCATGTATTATACGATGCCTTGTAGTCAGCTTGATCAAAAGCTGTATCTACTACCCATTCGGAGTCCCAGTGTTTCAGGCCTGTGTCGTAGTCGTACTTGGACCTCCACACATCACGCGATAGCGTGAGCTCCATGGTATAATCATCATCATCATCGTCGATCGCGGCCCATTCCCGAGCAGTTGTGCGAGTCCAGTAGTAGTGCGCCTCGTATGCTTGACTATCTCCACTGTAGTCTGCCAGGACTGCTCGCTTCCAGACTGCTGGAAAGACGCTCTCAAGCCTTGTAATCTCAGCTGCAAATGCTTGATTGAACCTAGCTTCGTTTGGTGTGTCGAAGACGTACTCCATCTCCTTCACTTTGTTCCCGGGTTCGATCACTGTATACCTGTAAGCATACTGAGTGATGAGCGTGGAAACAGTTTCTCCTTGGGTGAGTTCTTCGGTTTCAAGGTCCAGAAAGAACCCAGTCCTGTCTATCTGCACCTCCAATTCAATGAGACCATCGGAACTAACAACAATCGGAGTCTGCAGTTCGTTACTAAGATCCACTAGGTCGAATATCGACCCGGCTAATGCACTATCACTACGTATCAGAAGTACTCTTGGGTGCGTATCATCTATTGGAAAGACACTCACCATACTAAAAGTAATGATAGCCATCACCAAAAAACAAACTAAACCTGTACTAGTTTTCAGACTCAACCACCTCCACCAGAAGGAAGTCTCACTACTACCTTATTTGTTTTTTTGTACAATTGGGATATTGATAAGTGAAAGAATGTCTTGGCAGAAAGGCTATATGAGATGAACCTCATTATGATGTGAGGTGCATGCACCGTTGAAGTCGTGGTGCAGAATAAGTCAAATCGCTTTGGTGATATTTACCCTATCATTGTTATTCGGTTCTCTCTGGAGTTGTTTGCCAGATGGGGATGCAGCAGACTCAACTGACGCTGCTGGTAGGGCGTATGCCAGTATTCATGTCAGTAACGGCGAAGAAAGCTTACTACCTGTGGCTAGTGTGAACATCATCATCGATGACTACGTCGCAGGTACCAAGGTAAATGCGACGATCAGTTTCGAATTCATGGACTTTGGGGATTCTTATGGCGTTGGATACGAACAGCAATTCATTCAGGTGACAAATGGTGGGGATGCAGTCCCAGTAGGAGGAATTAGTTACAGTGAGAGGCGCGAGTACTCATTTGCTTACTTGGGAGCGGATAAGCTATTCGACCGCCTAATCGAAGAAGAGCCAGATTGTACCACGAACAATCCCGACTATCCAGATATTGTATGGGACATCGGTTCAAAGGAGAGTCAATATGTGGGTCCGATTTGGATTGACAATATGTCACAATTGTCCCATGCTGGATATGTGCTTCAATATGATGACATGACACTATGTTTCGAAAACGATGAATTCCTTGTCCTCGGACCAAAGGTCATGACAGTTGGAGTCAACTTCACACATTTCGATGCTGAATGGTCTGCTCAACTCATCTTTGATGTGTCAGAGAGTGCAGGAATCACTCGAGATGCATGGACCATCACCGTAGATTTGACCGGAGGTGTCCCGATAGATCCGAATTGGATGAGTACTTCATACTCTGGTGAAGTAGAAATGATGGGTGTCGTGCCACCGCTAGTCGGACTTGCTGGGGTAGTGGTTATCGCAGTTGTTGCGGTGCAATACAAGAGCAGAAGTGTAATATGAATGGCGTTCTTCCGAGAACACCTTGAAGAACGTCATTATCCTGACTACTCTGGCGATTCTTTTGATCTCTCCAAGCGTTGTTGGTTTCACCAGTGTTGTCGGTCATGTGTTCATTTCATGCTATTTGAAGCCCCCAACGAAGAATCGTACTACTGGCTGATTTGTGACGGTCCCCGGTTGCCCCTACCTACAACTGAGTCATAGACTTGCTATTCAAGGTCCGAAGTTTCCGCTGACTCTTCGCTGGAGATTCAACTAGCGGTGTTTAAAAAACAAGCATTCAAGTTCGATGCATGATGTTGTCATTGGACAAGGAGTGACAGAGCTTGTTACAAATCACCATCACAGATATTGTTGCCTGGCTTGCCTTGATTATTGCTGTCGTTTCAATCATTCTGCAAATCATCTCGGTGGGAGTGACTCTCGAGCAGCATGCACCATACCTCCAGCTATCATTGCAGGATTTCCCTCTCGTGAGTAGGGGTCTAAACACAGGTCTGGTTTGTGTGGAAAACAAAGGAACGAAAATGGCTCGTGTCGAGAAGATGAGAATAACCTGTTCTTACTTGAAAGATCCAATCTTTCAAGATGTTAATGCATTTCTGGCACCTGGAACTACTAGTACGTTTCCTGTGAATGATCCGCCCCCTCCCAGTGGAGAATATATGATTACTGTGTGCATTCCTCAGAAGAGTGGTATCATAAGAAAGAGGACATACCAATACAAAGCTACATTCCATTATGTGAAACGTTGATTGACTCTACCGACGCTTCCGCCTCTTCTTCATCTTCCTGGACTCACTTCTTAGGTGCTCGCTGTCCTGGCTTGAGGTAGACCTTCTTGCTCCCGCCGCCCTTCTTCCTCTTCCTGGCGAACCATCTGAGCATCCGTTCCAGTCGCCTCTCGAGGGTGCTGGTCCTGTAGATCGCCTGTGAGGTGACTATGTTCTCTTCATCAGTCATTACAAGACTCTCATAGGCCACCGTGGTTGAGAGAAGATGTATTCCAACAGTTCAGGCCAAAAGATTGCGATCAACAGATAGACCAACAGGTACAAGACTGCGATAACTTGTATAACACGTCGAGCCTTCGGCGACAAGAGCTTCATGGACTCCAACTTGACCGCATGAGGCCCTGCTACTTTGTT
>CAYFTD010000266.1:0-3727 GCA_964345915.1 uncultured archaeon | reverse complement strand
AACAGCTGGTGCCAAGTTTCAAGCTATAGAAGATGAACTCGGGTCCAAGCTGATCGAGGCTTCGGTCAACGTTACATCGATCAGCTTGGACCCGAGTTCATCTTCTATAGCTTGAAACTTTGCACCAGCTGTTCCTTCTGGGACAGCAATCATCCCAATGTCGGCCTCCTCCGCATCTAGTATCTGTTTGAGTCTTCTTGCAGAATAGAAGGCCGCGATACCTCCGCTTCTGTCCCAATCCTTCACGTTGGGAACATCCAGGGCTATCTTCTTCTTGGTCTTGCCCTTCGAAACCTTCACTATCGAGGTGGACTCCTTCGTCTTCTCCGTTGCCTCTACGTCGATTTTGACCTTGATGTTGAATTCCTCTCCAGCTATCTCCAGTGCCTTGATGAGCGTGCCAATTAGCACAGTGGGGGTCAATTTGACTACGTAGTCTGGCTGTTCCTCAACCGGCTCTTCAGGCTTCTCGAACAAGATGGATTCTAACTTGGAGATTGCATGTCGTATTGCCTCTCGAGGAACACCTTCAGACTCTTCGAACATTTCGTCAATGTCACCCTGCGTAAACGGAAATGCCAGATCCGGCGGGGCCTCTATGTTTTGAGCGTTCCAGAACTCCTTCATGGTTTCCTGAATGAACTCGGCAACGTCCTCCCGGGTGAAGGGCTTCAAATGAACAGGCCGTTCCATCCTGGACTTAGTCGGACCGTCAGCAATGTCGTAGATTCTGTCCCAGATTTCTGTGAGACTAGATGCCACCAGTACAATGTTCCTGCATTCATTGTATAACCGCTTCAGGACCTCAAAGAACTGACGTTCGCCCGCTTCGCCGTGTGCGTTGTATGGGCCTTCCATCTCATCAATGAAAAGAAGGATCGGAACTGTGGATCCCTCAGAAAGTAGCTTGAGTGTTGCCATTGTCACGTCATCATCCTCGAGGATGGTCCGGACACCGAGCCTCTCAATCTCACGTTGGTTCAATGCGTCTCCCAGAAGCCACCGTCGGGCGAGGTCGTGATTGGCTGGATCAAGCCTGTAACGAAGTAAGACTTTCACAACATCTGAAGAGATTCCAGGATAGTCTACAAGTAGGCGCTCTAGGGCATAGGTGTAGTCATAGACCTCATGGCTAACACCTCTTAGTCCCCCAAACTTGATCATCAGCGCATCAAAGGCCTGATCGAATATCTCTTCTGCAGCCTCATCTACTATGCATGCATGGAAGTGTAGGGGAATGCGTACTGGCGCCGGCGGCGAAGGCACGTAGACAGCCATGAACTTCCCTTTTCTGAAATAGTCTTCACGGTCCTTGAGTACCCAAAAGAGATGGGTCTTGCCCATTCCGACGCTACCCAGTACTGGTTGGAATCGGGGAATGCCATCCTGCATGGTGAAACGAATTGCTCTGAATATGGCCCGGTCAACATCCTCGTGTGGGCCAGGTATGTCAATAGAGTCCCGTTTGTCCCCTCTTGAAACATACCGCTTCAGAGGAGGGTCCTCTCTCAAGATATCTAGATACATTGCCTCGTCGAAATCGGTGACAGAAGGCGTCATTATCGAAGCTCTCCTAACCTATTGATTGACTGGATAACCTGTGATATGAATCTGTTGCAGACATCTACTGGAGTGTCTTTCAGCCGCCTCCTACTGGAGGGAAGATTACAACAAGATCATCGACCTGAAGGTCGTGGTTCACATCTGTTACTTGGTTGCCATTCACCATGATTATGCTTGCATGCTCTTCATCAATACCCAGCTTCTCAAGAAGCTCTAAGATGGTTCCACTCTTCAGCTCAACAGGGAACGCGTCGCCGACATCAGTCCCTGAGGGTGCATACTTCTGAAGTGCCGCATATAGCTTCACATTCACCATCATTCAAATCACCCTACGACAGTGGACTCGTGAATCAATCTAAGCGTAGATGTGACACTGAATTATCCTCCAGGGCATAAGAGTTTCATGTTCAGAGGAATCAGCCACTTCAGTGACGTCTACTTTTCGGGGATTCTCTATGAATCTCTTTCAACACCATGTGGGGGAGCTACTATGCTGATGAGATGTTGCGTCAAATAAGCGATGTCAGTGCACTAAATCAATCCAGTTTTGTGCTCTTCGATACTGTATGGGACTCGACGGCAGGCATACTCGGCCTCTCATTGGTCAGCCAAAGGTCTACTATGTTATTCAGTAGCTCAGCGATTCCTTGCCCTGTCACACTGGATGTTTCCATGAACAGAAGAGGGTGTGATTGCCCATTCACTCCGAGCTGTTTGGCCGCCCGTGTGCAGAACTCCCGTCCTTCTTCAGTAGTAACAGGTGTTTCGAACTCTTCTTCGTCGCTAGCGTATAGACTATCTCGCAAATCGGCCTTGTTTCCAACAATGATGACAGGAGGAGGTATTAGAAAAGTGTTAGAGAGCTCCTTCATCCAGAAGTCAAGACTGTCGAAGCTCCACCTATCGGCTGAAGAGTAGACGATTACTGCAATGCCAGATCCTGTGAAGAAGTCTGTTCTGGGCAATCTGGCTTCCATGCTCTTCTCAAATGTCCAAACGTTGACCTGGACGTTCTTGCCATCATGGTCAACCACATTGCTGTAGATGTAGGGCTTGTCCTTTGAGGACTCGACGGTATGTTCGTGGTGTCCGAGCTTCAGATTGCATTCAAACAGAATACTCTTCACACCTACTCGCTGCTCACCAAGGAACAGGACTTTCAACTGCAGCAATTCCTCGTCAGTTTCGGCAATCACTTCGCTAGTATGAACCGCATCGCCTTCAGGAGCAAGCTCCTTCACCCCTTCCACTTCAACTGGCTCATCCCAATTGAACCGTTGCTTCTTGGGCTTTGACTTTGCCTCTGTCCTTGGCGTTGGTGTGTTGACGGGAAGATTCTCCCAATGAAAACTGTAGATGAGCTTGGTAGCCTCTTCGCTCTGCGGTACGTCATCCCAGATGCTGGACCTCCTCTCAGGAGTGACCGCCACGGGTTGAGGTTTTGCAGCTTCAGGGCTCTGGGCCACATTCGTGTAGATGTTCTTGATCTCATCCGGGATAGTAGATGTTCCCGATGGGGAGAGGAACTGGTCACTTAGCGATTCGACAACATTCAGTGCCCTGGAGAATTCAAGAATGTCATCTTTCGTCAGGTCGTCATCGGTCGGAAACACGTCCACGTCAGGAAGACCAATCCTCTTCAGTATGAACTTGAGAATGGTTGAGGGAGTGTTGAAACCTCGCATATATGCGAAGCGCTGTATCTCCTCCAGAACCTCCTTCAGAGTGCGACCTGCATACTCCACTCTCTTAGTGATGCTCTTGTCCACGACGTATATTCGATTAGTCTTGAGACTTATCTCGATAGTCGTTCCAGGGACGCGCATCTTTGACACTCCCAAACTCTAGTAGTAACTATTTAGAACTACTACAAATATATAATCATCATTATTATATATTAGTCTTCGTATTCCCTCCAAAACCTGATTTCGAGATTCAGATTAGGCCCAACACTGCCGGTTGGTCCCTCTCGCCAACTGTGAGAGAGGGCAGAAGGAAGAAGGATGGGAGCAAGGTCCATCCAAGAAGCGCCATATGTTGAAATGTAAAGAGGTCCAATTTCCTTCTAGATGAATCTTCGTTCATAGAAGGTTGGAGATGGTTGACACAGCTTAGACTGACACTGTCAAACGGAAAATCAAAGTCAGTTGATGTGGGATCCGAC
>CAYFTD010000265.1:0-7203 GCA_964345915.1 uncultured archaeon | reverse complement strand
GCAGTACTCCCAAGGGCACTCTCGTCTTTAAAGTCGAGAACCTCGATGCCGCAGGCTCCAATGCTCGATACGTCTATACCTCGACAAACTCTTGGGCACAAGACACTTGGTACTACTTCTCTTGTATAATGGATTCTTCCAACTCTGCCAACAATCGAATCTACATCAACGGCATCCTCGATCACGGTGGTATCTTCGGTGGAAATGCTTACAACAATCTCACTTTCAATACTAATTGGGGAATTGGTGGCAGATACGTAGACATTGGGTTTCCTAATCCAGAGGCCTGGTTCCTCGGCAATCTTGACGAGGTACGAGTGGTTTCTGGTTTGCGTTCTGCCCAATGGTTGAGAACAGAGTACTTCAGCCAGAGCTCTGGTTCCTTCTATTCTGTGGGTACCGAATCAGAACGTTCGTTCTATGAGCCTTCATTCACGAAGGCACTCGATGCAACGGCTCCTGCCGGACAATGGACAGCCAGCGTTCACTATAGAGATGCAGGTGGTACTGTGGACTTCAGAGCCGGAGAGTACGAAAGAAACTTCATTGTAAGGCACACCACTTCGCTCTCACTTGTATCATCGAGCCTTCAGACCAAGACTGCAGGTGACTTACTCTACATGGAGGTGAGCCTATCGGACTCGATTAGTCCGGGACCTGTAAGTGGCTCAACGGTCACAGCCAACTGGACAGCTTCGGGTGTTCCAACGTTTGTCACTCTTGAGGACTTCGGGGACGGAAGGTACGGTAAGACAGTGGACACTTCGGATCTAGATGACACAGGAAGATGGAGGATAGACATTCAGTCAACTCATCCTTACTACAGCGACGCATCGACATATTTCGAATTGGACTTGAACCATGCTACAGAACTTGCGTACGAATCGGTTGCAACTACTCCAGTTGGTTTCGACTTCACTGCCACTCTGGTCTATCGGACAGCCATTGGTGGCACACCGATAGAGGACGCCGACATAACCTTCTCTAATGGCACTCCACTTACACCTGTTTCTGAGGGCAATGGACGATACGAAATCTCAATTGACACTACAGGGCTCTTGCCTGGCAACTATCTTTACACTTTCAATGCTACAAAACCCGGCTTCTTCTTTGAGATGGCCAGTACGACCATCAACTTCACGCTCAGACCTCATCATACGACGGTTTCGGTACAGGGAGATCTCATTATCCCCTGGGGTGAGAACACTGACCTCACGATTGTCGTAACTGATACTGACACTGGAACAACAGTTTCTTTCAGTGATGTCAACTCGTTTTCATTCACCAGTCTTGGTCATGGCCCAGTGAGCTATACTGGTTCAGGTCCTGATGTCACTCTGACGACGAATGCATGGGGCGTGGGAACCGACACTCTGACAATCTCACTGACAATGTCAAACCCTGACTACTATGATCCGCCTAGTTATGACTTCGACGTCATTGTAAGAGCACACTTCACTGCCGCAAGCGTTTCGGGCGATTTGACCACACCCTACGGAAACAACACTCCACTCACAGTAATCCTAACAGATATAGACACAGGGACTGTGATCTCAGACGAATCAATCGTAGATTCATTCACTTTCACTTCATTCTATGGTAGCCAACCTTTCAGCTCACCAAGCTTCGACGTCACTCTCACAACAAACACATGGAGTGTCGGCTCGACCACCGTGACGTTGTCCGTAACCTTGACAAGTTCCAACTACACCACGCCTTCAAACTATGACTTTCAAGTAACCATAGGCAGTCTATCCACTGATATGTATCATGACCCAAGCACACTGCGATTCTCCACTGGACAAGACTTCTTTGTTAACCTTAGGGTGAACGTCAGTGAACCCGGGCCGAACTACGGACTTCCTGTCACTGGACTCACACAAGGTGAGTTCTCGGTGCCCGGATACACGATTTCCATTGATACCACCGATCAGGCGATTGGCAGGTATGGCCTGACGATTTCGTTTGCCACTCATCCCTTCGCAGACGGTTTTCATACAATCACAGTCTATGTCAATCCCGCTAGCATCAACTACGCAGGAACCAATTTGGTGATAACTTTCAAGTATGAGCCAGGTATCGCAGCCTTGTCGTCGCCCAACTATCCACAGGTCACGACCCCATTTGACACCGACGTGCAAATCACTCTGAACTATGAAGATGCAGACAGCGGCGCTCCCATAACCGGGGCCACGTTGGGCGGTAACATCACTACCTACGGTCAGGCCTTTGCAGGCGGAGTCTATACGATATGGATTGACGTGGCTGGATTCGCGAAAGGCTCACACCGATTCAAACTCTGGGCGGACCAGACAGAATACCAGAACAAGTCACTCACTTTCACTTTGGTGGTTCGAGATGCATTCACCTATGCGCTTCCAAGTGTCGGCGCACTTGACATTCCACTGGGCAACGACCCCGTGTTCACGGTTGACTACTATGACATAGACAATGACGTTCCAGTGACGGGCGCCTCCGTTGATTCGAACTGGACTAACATCGGTGTTGTCTATCTGGCTGGACCTGGACTCTACGAGATTACATTCAACACTCTTGACACAGACAGTCTGGCACAGAACTTGGTTGTTAGCTTCACATTCTATCAGCCGAACTATCAAAATGGGACTTTCACTATCTTGGTGACCATAAGGACTCACACTACAGACTTCCGACTTGTAAGTGCTGTTGAGCCGACAAGTTACAACGGCATAATTGAGATCCCTGTGTTCTACGGAGATGTTGACAATGCGGTTGGAATCACACCATTGGCCAGTATATCAATAACAGTCGAGAATGCCTCTGGCTCGGTTCTGTTCACACCTATCGAAGATGGCGGAGGATTCTATACAATTCAGATTGCTGCGAATCAGTTTGGTCAAGGCCTTCAGACCTTCAACATCACCTTCTCTTGGAGTGGGCCGAAATTCGAAACAAAGTGGTTAACAGCGACAGCGAATGTTGTTGGAGAGGATTCTCGCCTTACTCTGATGCAGTCGTCTGAGCCAACTCCCTACGGAGACTCAATGAGCTATATCTTCTTCTACAGCGACCTCGGCGGAACAGGAATCGACAACGTGACTGCCGGAGGAGGTGGGAATGTCCATATCACGGTGAGTTTCCAAGGCGAAACTGTCGACCTTGCACAAGTCACGATAACTGAAATAGACGCAGTGGCCCAGAAGGGTAACTACTCCATCTCCTTTAGTACTACCATCTTCGACCACACCGGTCTCATCTATATGAACGTCTACATCAACTGGACCGCCGGAGTGGCTCCGTTCTACACGAATCGTTTTGATGTCATCTCCGTTAGAGTACTGCCAAGAGATACACTCGTTTCGATAACGCCTCCCTCACCAACCTACTATGGTGAAACAAGCTGGTTTACTTTCTCATATGATGATGTGACGGGTGGAGGGAATGTCCCAATTGAGGACGACCCGGCTCTCTCGGTTTCGTTGAGCATAACCGCCAATGTGAACTACATCTCAGCTCAGAAAATCTTCAACGTTACCTTCGATACCAATCAGTTTGCCCAGCCACTCGGCACAAAGACGTTCACGCTGAGCGTGACTTGGGAAGGAGCTCCATTCTATGCGAATCGCACGGGAAGAGTTGTGTCGGTACTTCTGCTCGCGCGTCTAACTGTCCTCGACTTCCAGGCTCCAGCGCCTACTCCATTCCTTGACAATGTCACTTTCTTCGTCACCTGGAATGACGTCACGAGTGGTAGCGTTGGCATTGCGGGGGCTACGCTTGTATTGTACGATGGTGCGACACCGATTGGTTCATTATTCTACACAGTGACCGATCTCCTAGATGGAAGCTATGAGATTGAGCTAAACACAACATACTATTCTTCACCCGGAGTGTATCTCCTTAGAGCCGAACTCACCACTCCTGAGTTCTATATTCTTGATGCATCAGACGAGCGGACCTTCAACGTTCGTCAAAGGCCGACACTTGTTTCAGTAGAACTGACCGGTGCATTCGCATACAACTCTACTCTGGAATTCGTGGTCAACTACCAGGACCTGTTGACATTCGCTGTGGTTGGAAACGAGTCAGGCTTGGTGAGTTTTGATTTGCTAAACGGATCATCTTGGCTGCGTAGCATCTCATGGAACCCAACATTCCAACACTATGAATTGTCGATTGAAACCTACAACCAACCAAGCCTGATCAACGGTACAACGTACGTCTTGGAGGTTCAGATGAGCTATGCCAACCAAGCGCCCTACTATGATCAGGACACAGCCTTCATCGAGTTTGAATTGAGGTCCCGAGCTTCTGAGTTGGTTTTGGAGGAGTCGCCAGACCCAGCTGCCTACCTTGACCATGCCACATTCACTGTCTTCTACAGAGACCTCGACGCGGCTGGTTCTGTAGGTATTGTAGCCGACAGCATTGCTGTGTACCTAGGTGGGACACTCCTGCCCTCATTGGAGAACAACCTCGGGGGCGGTCATTATGAAATATCTGTGAATACCACGGGGATTGGCGCACCAGGGCCATACACTTTGCGAGTCAAGGTCACCTATCCTCTGTCTGCACCATACCATGACAATGCACAGACAGATGTCGACGTGGTGGTCGCAAGCAGAGAAACTATCATGGAACTACTGACACCACCTCTACAGACACCATACCTTGACGTGGTGACTTTCAGATTTGCGTTCGTCGATGCTGGTCGGGACTTTCGCATCATAGGAATCACAGGGTCAGATATAGACGCGTGGGGCGAAGGCACACCCATATCCTCTGCAAACTTCGTTCTCACTCCGATAGGTGATTTCTACGAATTCGCAGTGAACTCCACCGTACTTGCGGGTGTGCTGGTGAGCGACTACAATCTCACTCTGGTGGTTGACATTAACAATGCGGTAGTGCCTTACCACCTTGATGCGTCTACAAGGGTGAGTGTGACTATTGTAGAACGGTTCATGACCTACTCGCCTGCTCCAATAGATCCAGCAACCTTTGGTGACAATCTTACAATCCAGTTCGATCTATCTGATTCAACTCGTGGATGGCCAGTGACCGGAGTAGATATCGCGTTCGACGGGCAGACTGTTTCACTAGTGGAGGATGTCGATTTCTGGATAACTCGTGGTTCCGGTGCCAGTGCCGGCCATTACATAATAGACGTTAACACGTCGGCACTAGGTGGTCCCGGCGATGCCATTTTCGACCTCGATGTGACATGGACTGCAGGTGCGCCCTACTATGCAGATCTGCCGACCATCGCCATTATCGGATTCGTTCAGGACATCGAAACAACCCTCGAAACTGATGATCAAGTGATTCAAGGGCCGTGGCAGGGAACTGCATTTGTACAAGTTCGCTTTAGGAATCTCTACAACGGCAGCTTGATTCCTGATGCCAATGTGAAATGGATATGGCCCGCGGCAGACGGTCACAATGGCACTCTCAGTGATCCACTTTCAAATGGGAACTATGAGGGGACTATTACGTTTCCTGCGTCTATTGATGCTGGGACATATCTGATAACTATTGAGGCCAAAAAGGATGACTTCCGACTCTCTCAGATGTTTCTGACTCTAATTGTGGAAACTGTGGCTTCCGACCTTCAGATTACAGAACCTGTTGCACCGTTCATTGAGATAGCCAAAGGAGAGCCGATAGGAATGACGGTGTATCTTACTGAAGAGAGCAGTGGCCTACCCATAGCTGATCAGTACGTTGATGCTGTGTTTGCGACGCTCAACAACGTCACATACAGCCTGACATCCAACGGAACTCCAGGGTTCTACGGTGGTGCGTTGCCCGGAGCAGCCACGGACCTCACTATAGGTGTTTCTCACAGCGTCCGCATATGGGCAGAGCTCACGAACTATGACTATGCAACTGGCCAGTTCACTTTTGGTGTCACAGAGATTAGGTCTAACTTGGAGTTTGTTGGTGCCCTTGAATTCACCTCCGCAGTCTTCACTCAGAATGTGACCTACGCTGTCAATTTCACTATGACCAATGGTACCGCTCTTCTGGGTGCCAACGTGATTTGGTCAATTGATGAAGCGGCAGCCAGTGGGAACTTCACGGAAAGCGGCGGGGGCATCTACAATGCTGTGATCAACACTACCGAGGTGGGATACGGAATATGGGCCATGACAATCATAGCCCAGCCGCTGCAACCTGTTGTAGCCAATGACATAATACAGTCCGAAGTCACTATAACTAGGATAGAGACCCGGATAATATCTCCTTTGCAATCATCCGACGTAGTCTACTGGGGTTGGGTCGGCTTCCTAGACTTTCAGTACTGGGATGACTCTTTCAATAAGCCAATAGTGGACGCCAACGTGACTGTTTCATTCCCAGGAGTCACCTTGACTGCACTGTATGTTGATAACGGGACATACAGAGTCGACATCGACACAAGACTTCTTCGAGCGGCCGAGAATGTGGTATCCAGGTATGGGTTGACAATAAGCTTCTCAAAATCGAGTTACCAAGAGGCCAGTGAACTTGTCTATGTCAACCTGAGAGAGGTACCCACTGAGATAATAGTCGATTCTGTGGAGTATACTCCGGAATATGTGGGGGCTCTAGGAAGCGTTACAGATCTCCAGATTCCCTTCGGTGACTTGGTTAACATCACCTTGCTCTTTAACGATACTGATGCCTCTGAAGGCATAGTCGGCGGACTTGAAGGAGCGATTGCAACTCAGTTCAGCCGCTTGAGAGGACCTACAATCGCCACCTACCTCGACGTTACCCTTCAGGAGCTAGGCAATGGATTCTACAGCCTCTTCTTCGATACGAGAAACCCGCTGATTGCCGCCGCCGTATCACCCGAGCCATACACACTGAGCCTTGAGATGTATCTGGAGAACCGTACAAGACGTGACATCACTTTTCAGATACAGGTTATAGAAACGCCAACCGAGTTGGTGCTTCAGAACACCCTGCCCACCGAGTTAATCAATGGTCAGACGTTTGTCCTCGAAGTCTTCTACAATGATACCTGGCATGGTGCAGGGATTCCAGGTGCAGTCCTCAACGTTAGCACCGTGCCTGCCATTGCCCAAGTCACCTATGAGGAATCGGATTCAGTGCCTGGGCTCTACTTGGTGACGATCTCTCCGTCAGGCATCTGGACCTCTGGATCTGGCTTCCTTGTCTTGTCGGTTGACGAAGGAACTTTCCAAGGCATTACTGTGGACGACATAAGAGTCATAG
>CAYFTD010000264.1:0-4629 GCA_964345915.1 uncultured archaeon | reverse complement strand
CGTAATGGAGAATGGCAAGACAATTGACGAGGCACGTGGAGAGATAAGAAGAGGCATTGAGAATGTAGAGGTCGCTGCTGGGATTCCAACTCTGATGATGGGTCAAAACGCGGAGGATGTCGCTGTCGGTATTGACGAGATTCTCATAAGGCAACCCTTGGGTGTTTTCTTCTGTCTGGCTCCCTTCAACTTCCCGAGCATGGTGCCGCTCTGGTTTCTACCTACTGCTGTCGCCTGCGGCAACACGTACATAGTGAAGCCTTCTCCACAGGCTCCGATAAGTCAAGACAAGCTCTTCGAAGTCCTGGATGAGGTTGGATTTCCTCCAGGAGTGGTCAATCTGGTTCATGGTGATGTCGAAGTTGCGAACACATTGCTCGACAGCCCTGCTACAAAGGGGGTATCATTCGTGGGTTCCACGCCCATCGGTCGCAAGGTGTATGAGCGTGCCGCTGCAAACGGGAAGCGGGCACAGATTCAGGGGGGAGCTAAAAACTTCTTGCTGATCATGCCAGACGCAGACCTCGAGAGAACCGCTTCTGCCTTGATGACTTCCTGCTATGGATGCGCCGGAGAGAGATGCCTAGCCGGTGCAGTGATTCTAGCAGCAGAAGAGATTCACGAGCCATTGATGGAAATCCTACTGCAGAAGGCAAAGATGATTCGAGTTGGAAACGGGCTGGAAGAGGGCGTACACATGGGGCCTGTAATATCAGCCAAGTCAAAGGAGCGAGTACTGGAGTACATTGACAAGGGAGTCAAGGACGGGGCGAAACTCGTGTTAGATGGGCGAAAGATAGAGGTGGAAGGTCATCCGAACGGTTTCTTCGTGGGTCCGACGATTTTTGATGATGTCCGGCCAGACATGGCTATCGCTCAGGATGAGATATTCGGTCCTGTTATGGCCGTTGTCAAAGTGAAGAGCTTTGACGAGGCGCTCGACATCATTGATGCGAATCCGTATGGAAATGCATCCTCCATCTTCACCTCCAGCGGCAAGTGGGCCAGGGAATTCTCGTACAGGGTTAAGGCAGGGAACATTGGGATTAACCTTGGAATTGCTGCTCCGGTTGCTCACTTCCCGTTCTCTGGGATGAAGGACTCCTTCCTTGGTGACCTTCATGGACAGGGGCAGGATGCAGTCAGATTCTTCACAGAGTCCAAAGTGGTGATTACTCGCTGGTTCTGATGTAGGCAATGGGAGGGATGATGGAGAATGGAGCTGAGCACAATAGGTGCCATACTCAGTTTCGCACTTGGGATCGAAGAGGAAGCCCTGTCATTTTACGAGATGATCCAATCTAGTGGAGAATTCCAGGGTTGGGATGAAATAATAGATATGATGTGTGGGGAACATCGACGAGCAACTCGGAACCTTGCTCGACTGAGGAGGGAGAGCGTTACGGAGATGATTCTTGAGCCAATTCACGACTTCAGAAGTGACGAGTATGAACTCAATGTGACAGCAATTTCGGACATCGATGAGCAGGGCTCGCTAGCTATGATGAAAAGGATAGAGGCCAACATGTCCGAGTTCTTCAAGGTGGCTGCCACCAAAACCATGTTCCTTCAAGAAGTGAGCCTTGCTCTTGAGAATATAGCGAGCAGAAGACAAAGGAATCTCAAAGCACTAGAACAGTTGGGATAGGCGCCGCAACCAAAATGCTGGCTCTTCAAAGAGTATGCTCGAACTCTATCTCCTACCGAACGAAACTCTACGTTTCTGAAGAATCATGGCAACGATTGCCAAAGCCAATGTTATTCCGACGCCCACAGAGAATACATATAGACTAGCATTCCACGGGGACTGAGTTGTGGGCCCAGTGCCGGTGTCCGATGTGGTTGTTGATGTTTCGGTCGTCGTCTTGGTCACTGTGGTGACTGTGGGCGTGGTTGTGATTGTGGTCTTGGTCTTTGGTTCGAGAACCTCTACGCTCACTTGATCTTCGACAACATTGCCGCCTCCATCAGTTAGGACAAGGAGAAAACTGTAGAAACCCGAAGCCAAGTCTTCAATCGCGACACGAATCGTATATGATCCTCCAGATAGGTCTCCACTCGCCACTAGTGATTCATCCCGGTACACCTCAAATGCCACGTCACTCAGGTCTTTTGCTTCCCAGACGATATCTGAAACTAAATCTCCTTCAATGAACGTGATGTCTTCAGGCTCAATCACTGTAGGAGCGACTGTATCCATGACCTCAACTTGAATGAGGGCAGTGCAGAAGTTGTCCGATGGGTCATACGCACGAAGTTCAAGTCCGTATACTCCAAGAGCCAGTGTGTGCTTGTCCGAGATTCTTCCAGCCGAATCTATGTTGAAGTTTGCTGTGTCATTGAGCCAGTACGATTCAATACCGAAGGCATCGCTTGCGTCCACACTGAAGTCCACACGGTCCCCGAGTTCTATTATCTGATCCGTTGGCTGCTTCGTCCAAGCAGGGTCGGTTCTATCTCCCACTATAACTCTGACCACGTCAGTCGTGCTTCTCCCAGAGGTCGTGTTCAAGAATAGAGAGCATTGATGGGCTCCAATTCCAAGTCCTGTGAGTCCCACCTTGACATCTCTTCCGTCCCAATCCCCACTATCGATAACAACGCCCTCCAATCGAATCTCATGGTAGTCTGGCCAGATGGCCGATGCCTTCCACGTCACAAGTCCTTTCTCTCCAACCGACAGTTCGAGCGTTCCCGGACCAACCACTGCAAGAATCGCCGATGGGTACATGTCTGCGGAGCCAACGTCGCCGGCAATCGCATACGTACTGCCAAAAACGTAGTCGCTCCACCCGTTCCCCGTATCAACACCATTGTCCCAAGCGTTCGGACTGACAGTTGCAGCTCTGAAGGAATCCTTCGCATTCCCTTTAGAGTTCCATCCGATCTCGTTGGCAAAAACCAAACAGCTAGTTGAGTCCTGCAGATGTATTCCTACTCCAGGATTCCGATCTATGGTGTTCCAAGTTATTTGCAGCATATGTGAAGCTCCAATGTAGGCCGCAGCAATTGAGTTAGAATGAATGTGGTTCATAGTGATGCTGCAATCAGTGGATGAGTAGCTATAGACACCGTAGCCATTATGGTGGATGTCATTCTGGAGCACAGTACATCTTGAAGAGTATTCTATGTCCAGTCCAACCTGACCTCCAGAGATCGTGTTTGATGCGATGTCGGTGTCTCCGCAAGAGTACAAGTAGACTCCCCAATCACAGTCGTCTATGATGTTCTCTATGAGGTAGGAGTAGTATGTTTCTTCGGCTAGAATACCAATGCTGGTTTGAGAGATGTCGTTGTCTTCTATAGTGACTAGGTTCGACTTCAAGCTGTAGAATCCATACTCTGAGTTGCTTACCGTGTTTCGTGCGGCTGAAGAATTGTACGCCTTGTCAAAGAATATGCCCCTCTTGGTTCGCGTGATGATGTTCTCAGAGAATTTGGACTCCTGGGACCTAAGAATTCTGATGCCATTGGTTGCTCTGCTAATAATACAGTTCTCCACACTACCATGAAGTACCTTCTCAAAGTAGACTCCCGCAATGGCGTAATCATCATCGTCTGACGACAACACACAGTTCTGGATGACAAAGTACACATCTACCTTGTACACATATATCGCGATTTCCTCTGACCTGATAAGCAGGCCTTCAATCCTGTATGGATCCTTCTTGGTACCTGTGCCTGGCCATCCCTGGGTTTTGAAATCATCGTTGCTCAGGATCCTTATCGGGGCATGAGGAGTCACAGCGACTGATGATTTTTGAAGTGCGGGGCCTGATCCAGGAACGGCATAGTCCATTGATTGCATTTGGACTCCAGAAACGACAGGCATTAGAAAAAGCAGAGTGAAAAAGATTACAGGAAAAACGCCGACATTCGATGCAAGTCGCCTACCTTCTAACACACGCTCACCCAAACTAGTGGTAGTGCGACATGAATCCTGGAGCCTTGGCGCATCCTTATCATAGATATATTATACTTAAGATTCATAGTAAATCCCATCTCCTGTGTTTCTCGACGCGGTTTACCATAAAACGAGAGTAAGTTCCAAAAATCGAAGTATTAGGTGCATCTTATGGGGACAGAGAGAGAACTCTCCGCTCCTTCTTGACCATAGGTACTACTTTTCGAAGAAGTACTTGCCCTTCGAGTAGATGACCTCATCCCCTGCGGTGATCTCGCCGTCTTTCATAGACTTGATAATATCCACATGTACAGCGCTAATGTTGGTGCCATTGCAGTCAGGATATGCTCGTCCGAGCGCACAGTGGATCGTGTCACCAATCTTCTCATCAAACAGCATGTTGAGAGTGTATCTCTTTATACCGCGGTTGGTTCCAATGGCCATTTCGCCGAGTCTCTTGGAGCCCTCGTCAACCGCTAGGATCTCCTTTAGGGTGGGCTCTCCCTTCTCGGCTGAATACTCCACAACTTGTCCTTTTTCAAACTTGAGTCGGACTCCTTCGACAAGTTTCCCTTGGTACATGAATGGGATGTCGAAATAGATACTCCCCTCAACTGTGTCTTCTATTGGCGCAGTGTATACTTCGCCAGAAGGCATGTTCTTCTTCCCGTCTGCAGCAACCCAAATGCGACCTTCAGTCGAAGCGTAGAGGTCAGTTTCGGGTC
>CAYFTD010000263.1:0-2124 GCA_964345915.1 uncultured archaeon | reverse complement strand
CGGACAAGTTCAAACTCAAGGTAGTGGATGTGGTGTCCAAGGGGCTCGGAATGCCAGGCATCTTCAACGATGAGGTCATCATTCCCATGATGATTGACAAAGGCACAGATCAGGATGAGGCTTACAATTACTCCATTCTGGGTTGCGTCGAGCCGATAATCGAGGGCAGGACAGATGCCAGACAGAACATCGGTTACGTGAACCTACCGAAGATACTTGAGATCACTCTGAACAACGGAAGAAACCCACAAAGTGGAACGCTCGTTGGGCTTGAGACCGGTGATCCAAATGGCTTCAAGTCGTTCGATGATCTATGGCGGGCATATGAGAAACAAGTCGACCACGCAATCGAACTCCTTACTCAGGCAGACAGAATCGCGGCCAATGTGCATGGTCGCATGAAACCCACACCCTTCATCTCTGCACTTCTTGAGGGCTGCCTTGAGAACGGGATGACCATGCAGGACGGCGGTGCAGTATACAATTCTGGTGGCATAATGGGTGTTGGAGTCGGAATCGTGGCAGACTCTCTCTCAATGTTGAGGAAACATGTGTTTGAAGAGAAGAGTATCCCCATGGCCGAAATGCTTCAAGCTCTTGCAGACAACTTTGAAGAAAGCGAGGACATCAGAGTCCGTCTGGAGAATGACCCGGACAAGTATGGGAACGACATCGAAAGAGTAGACTTTCTCGCACGTGACTCAGCCAGAGTGTTTTGTAACTCAATCCAGAGTCGAATGACAACCAGAAATGGACCCTACCATAGTGCCTTGTTTTCGGTGTCAATGTACATTCCCCAAGGGGAGGTGCTTGGGGCAACGCCGGACGGAAGAAAAGCAGGAATAATGCTATCAGATGGTGTTTCACCGACACAGAATCGAGATGTACATGGACCTACTGCCGCCATGAAATCGGTGGCGCGCTTGGACCACGGTTTGTGTTATAATGGAACACTTTACAACATGAAATTCACGCCAGACTATTTCGACACTCTAGCGAGCCGGAAGAACTTCATCAGTCTAATCGAGGGCTACTTTGCTTTGGGTGGACTACACGTACAATTCAACGTAGTCGATAAGGAAACTCTCGAAGATGCCAAGGTCAATCCACTACAACATAGGGACCTTATTGTAAGGGTAGCAGGCTACAGCGCGTACTTCATTGAACTGGATCCGTTTGTGCAGGACGAAGTAATCGCGCGTACAGAGTTCTCAAGAAGTAGTCAAACATAGCGTCATTGACGACAGATTTAACATTCAGACCACTCAACTACCCACTTGTTTGCCTGAACTCTAGAGTGTGGTCTTATGGGATATGATGTAGTAACTTTTGGTGAGGTCATGCTCAGACTCTCGCCACCCAACTTCATGAGATTTGAACAAACAACAAGCTTTGATGCTCATTCAGGGGGAGCGGAAATGAATGTGGCGGTAGCCTGTGCCCGACTTGGACTCCAGTCTGCCTATGTCACCAAGTTAGGCGACAACTCAATCGGTCACTTCATTCGAAACCAGGCGCGCGAACACGGTGTTGACACGTCACACATTCTCTGGGATCCCGATAGCAGATGTGGAGTATACTTCGTTGAGTTCGGAGCAGCTCCAAGAACTAACCGTGTCATCTACGACCGGAAAGAATCGGCAATCAGCAAGATAAAGCCGGGAGAAGTGGGCTGGAAAGACATTCTCAAGGGCACGAAGCTGTTTCACACTAGTGGGATTACACCGGCCCTGAGCACGTCGTGTGCAGATGTAACCAACGAGGTGCTCGCAGCGGCACAGGAACAGGGCTGCAAGGTATCTTACGACGTGAACTATCGCGGCAAGCTATGGACACCAAAGGAGGCAAACAAGTTCACTGAACCAGCGTCAGAGCACATTGACATCCTGATAACCACTGAAGAGGACACAAAGACAGTCTATGGGATTGAAGGTAAGGACTACGAGGAGGTCGCCAATAAGCTGACCGACAAGTTTGGCTTTGAGGTGGTCGTCATAACACAACGTGCAACTCCTTCGGTATGGCAGAACAAATGGTCTGTGTTCGCCTACTCGGACGGAAAGGTATACCGAAGCCCCACATACGATGTAGAAGTTGTGGACCGTCTCGGAGGAGGGGACTCAT
>CAYFTD010000262.1:0-3433 GCA_964345915.1 uncultured archaeon | reverse complement strand
CTCAATAGTGTAGTTGCTCAAAGAACAAGTGGTGCCCCGGCCGGGATTCGAACCCGGGTCTTAGACTCGAAAGGCCTAGATGCTGGGCCGGACTACACTACCGGGGCCTAGAGGCACGGGACTCAATCGTCGGGTTATTAACATTGCGAAGCTACCGAAGACGTGCTGCCTCTGAGATCTCTGTGTGCTCTAGAGTCCTCCTGGGGGCTCTGCTCAATCGCGTTGCACGTTTTCTACGAGCTGCCTTGAGAACTGTCTGAGCTCTGGATTCTTCCCGGTCATGTGTTCTTCCAGCTATAGACTGCAGGAGAAAGGATCGGAGGTCTTCTTGACATGGCATCCCGGATAGCATGCAGCCCTTTGAAACAAGTGTTGGTACCACAAGAATTCCATATGCTTCGGCAATTTGGCTATGTTTGTCTACATTGATCTCAAGTACGAAGCACGGATCCTCGAACTCTTCACACTCGGCATCAAGCATACTCTTGACAATGTCACACCAAGCACATTGGTCAGAAGTGAAGAGTAGTATCATTCCTGCCGTCTCCAGGATTGCCTATCCGTAGTTCTGGCTTGGTGATTTAAGGTCGGAGAAACATATCACGCATTTTGCTTTCGCAACCTTAATATCACAAGTGCTAGGCGTGTGGTCTGTTTGTCCTGAAACATTGGGCCCGTAGCTCAGCTTGGTAGAGCAGCAGGCTCATAACCTGTCGGTCGTGAGTTCAAATCTCGCCGGGCCCACCACATGATTTCTATCCTGTCTATTCGATGGCTATCGGTGCCTGTGAGAGAGGCGTTGTAAGAATCGCTTCGGTATCAACATCAAATGTGACAAGCACTCTGAGAAAGAACAGGTTGTCCGATAGACTAAGTGTCCCCCTAGCTAAGTCCGCTGACTCTTCATAGGTCAGGACTCGGTTCGCTCCGGCCCCTATCGTACTGTTGTCTGAGCTAATTCCGAAGGTGAAGATTGGAGTCAGATTCGGCCTGAAAGCTGTTGCCTTGACGACGTGGAAGTCTGTTATATCAGAAGCTCCAACATTGGAAGCATTCACGCTCAACGAAAAGCCAAATACCAGAGGTCCTTGGTGTGGAAAGATGAGGTAGAATCCAGCCGAAGCATTCAGTATCAGGTTTCCCACCGTAATTGGCGCAACGGTGTATCCTGGCGCTTCATTTGGAGTCGGAAGTGGATCGAGAACCGTAGTAGACATCTGAGAGTACCAAACATAGCCAACAATCACCAAGACTAAGCCTATTGCCAAGATGCCCGCAGCAATCTTATGCTTGCGCTGTCCACTCAGCCACATTCTACTGATTGGAGCTGGTGTCGGGGATTTGAGTATTCTTCTCTCAGTAGAAACAGATTGAAAACGCGACCCTGTGTACATACGGTTGGAATGGCGAGGTTTCATGTCAACAGAGGGTGTTCGAGGAGAACTTGACAGGGGCATACAACCAACACATTCGCGCCTGACAGTGGCCTTGTACATCTATCTGCAGGGACTGGTAGTGGCTGTTTTCGGTGCATTGTTCTATATTGTGTTCCTTTGGCTTCCCATAACCCATAAGACGCTAGGAGCTCTGATCATGTTCTGGGTCGTCTTCTATCTGCTTGGAGCAATAAACAGAGGAATCTCGAAACGGTTCTGGTTTCTGGACCATGATTTCTCTGTCCTCACAATTCTCGGACAGGGGGCGGTCCTCTTGCTGTTAGCTGTGATTGTTCTCTCAAGTGCCACCACGGTCTTCACTATCCAGATGGTCGGGGGTCCTCAAGTTGATCCTGTCTTTCAGATTCAGTTGGGTATCGCGGCCACTTTGATTGCTCCTCCATTCTATGGACTTCTAGCAAGAGATGTGGCCTCGTGGAGGATTAGTCCCTCAGACAGACTAAGTAGTGGTAGGCGTTCTCCGCGGTGAGCCGACTGGTCTGACTTCTCCCCATAGCCTTAACTGGAAGTTTGTACATTAGATTCGTTTACTAAAGCAATATGGAGGTGAGAATGTGCCCACATTCGTGATTCTTGGCAAGATGACTGAGGAAGGAATCAAGACGATAAGCAAATTAGAGGAGAGACAGAAAGCGGCTACTAAGATAGTAGAAGATGCTGGAGGCAAGATCCTATCACTCTACTATACAATGGGCCGATACGACTGGGTCGCGATTACAGAAGGACCTAGCATAGAGGATGCAATGAAGTCCTTGTTCATTTTTGGATCTGCAGGAGGAAATCAGACCGAAACTATGGTGGCAATTTCCGGAGAAGAGGCCGCTAAGATGGCCAAGAGCTTATCCTGACACAACATCAACCTCAGAGCCCACAGAAGTCCCAGTTAGATAGTATCCAAGATGATTGACGAAGGACTTGGAACACGTGTTCCAGTTCCTCGAGAGCTGAGGATTCGAGGTCTGTCCGCGTTTCCTCTCCAAAGGAAATGTAGGTGCTAATATACTACCCAACGGGACTGGGGGGGTGAAGATAGATGGCATTTGGAGGGCCTTGCGTGATAAGAGTCAGGTGATTCGATAGCAACGTTAATATTCGAACCTGTGGGTCACTGCGTCGAACTGATGCCGCCGTGGCTCAGTCGGTAGTGTATGGCCCCTTAGGAATCATGAATCGAGAGCGAGGGGTTGGCATTCCGATAGAGATCTTGACTTTGCTGTTCGTTTCAATACATGGACCACAGCCATTCCTCACCTTCTGCGTTCCAGAGATTTGAAACTACTAAACCGCAGGTACTCCTCTCTTCGTCAGGCCCTTCTCCGAGAAATCACAATAACTAGAACGATGAATACAACAGCCATGCCACCTGCGACGATTAGGAAGCCCTCAATCATTCCCAGTCCATCGTCACCTGGAGTAGTGGTCGGTACTGTAGGAGTAGTGGTGGTTGTTGCTGTAGGAGTAGTGGTCGATGTTGTAGTAGATCCCATGACTGTCACCTCTACCTCGTCTACCACACTGTTTCCCATTATATCGAAGACTGCTAGTTCATAGGTATATACTCCTTCTGATAGACCATCAACGTTCACTGTGATAGAGGAGCCATCCCATGGATCTGCCTCTACCGAGACCCCATTCCGATAAACAACGTACTTGGTCGGATTGTCATCTGATGGGTGCCATGAGATGAAGTTCCCTGTTTCTCCCACTGTGTAGACAACGTCATCGGGATGGTTCATTGTTGGTCCTTCAACATCGGTAATCCTTACTCGAATCACTGCCAACCCATCATATCCACTTCCCACATAGGCATAGTCTCCACTCACATAGACTTCATATGCATAGCTAGTCGTGTCCATGTAGACAGGAGTCCCTGGACTCGTGGGGTCCGAGATGTCGATCACTGCCAGCCCTGTTTGATAATCTGCAACATAGACATAGTTTCCGCTCACATAGACGTCTCTTGCAAGACCAGTAGT
>CAYFTD010000261.1:0-10435 GCA_964345915.1 uncultured archaeon | reverse complement strand
TCAGCAGCAGTATGTCGTCCGAGGTACTCAACCACGGAATGACTGCCAGTACTCGTATCCTTTAGAAGGGCCGCGTGGGTGGCTCCCGTCTTCTGGCGGATGTCCTGTGACTTTCTCATCAGCTTAGTAGCATCAAACACCTTATCTAACGAAATGGAAGTCTGAAAGTCAAGTCTTGGTAGTCCAGACGCCGTCCTGAGCTCCTGAAGAATCTCTGGAGCGGAACACTCAGTAGTAACAACTCTCCTCACATGAAGTGGGCGATCTCTAGAACGAATAGAGACTCCCTCCCTTGGAACTACCGTGCAGACGTTGTTCCTGTACCTGATACTGGCCACTTCATCTACCGAGCGAAGGATTCCTGATGAGAGCATATAGCCTAGTGCCAATTCCTTCTGAAGACCAGGACTACACACAAACGCAGCAATGAACTCCTTCTCCAATCTCAGCTCCATCGCTGTTTCTATTGCGACAAGGTCATCCTCGTTCCTGAAGCCGTCCTTGTCAAGTTTCTTGGTGGGCAGTTTCCTATAAGGTCGCAAACAGAATCCTCCGGTAGTCAAAGGGACTGTGTGTGTTCCTTTGTTCAGCCAAATATAACCAATAGGTTCGAGCAGCTCACTTCTTAGTTACCCGCTTCATCCAAACAACACTTCAGCAGATAGTATCCATGATTGACCATTCCGCGAAAGTCCTCCGAGCTCGTGAAACCTGAAATAAACAGACGCCAGCCAGCCTCGTAGAATCCTCGATAGTGCTGTTCTAAGAGTTCGTGGCCTTGAGTCTTCAATTCCTCCGCGACGCGGGTTCGGTTCCAGCTCCAAACCTCCAACGGGTCGTCGTGGTTCTGTGTGAGCAACCGGACTGGAGCAGGGGAAACTCTCCAGATCATTGTTCGAATCAAAGACCAGAAGTCAAAGCCCGCACGATCTATCGTCTTCAAAGGAACTGCATCCAAGAACTCTCCGAGTCCCCTAAGGTTTGTTAGATCTTGATGTCGAATAGTTTCAGGGGAAGACTGCGACGAAAAGTCGGGATTTCCAACAATCGGCTGAACGTCACGCAACCGGGGCATGGTGAATCCCTCTTGCTTCATGACATCATTCAGGAGAACTATCTGAGTCCTGGGCAGGTGAAGTGGATCCGGCTCTCGCTGATAGAAGACCGTTTCAAACCGACTAGACACCTCCATCGAACGCTTGAATGGGTCGTCGCATCCAGCAAAGAGCCCAGCATCATCACTGAGATAGACATGTATGTCCACATCACTCACAACTGGAACGTAGTCGATTGCGGAGTCCCACGTCTTGACTGCCGAACCCTTGGCATACGCATACCTCAGACGTTCTCCCAGATTCTCGCGCAGTACTTCAGACCAGACTTGAAGGCACATGCGAATGTCATGCCGCGCCTTCTTGTGAAGGAGAGAGAAATCGACCATGAGGATGACGATTACCACAAGAAGAAAACGCTTCCGCAAGGCCAAGTCTCAACATAGCCATACCCTTAATTGGAGGTTGGTCGTGCTGCGTCTAATCTTCTGAGAGAGGCACTACTATCGATGACTCACCCAAAAAGCCAGCAGTCGTCAATCGTTGGAGAGCCACCTCTTCCGGGCCCCTACAAGATAGTTGCTGCTACCAGTTTTGGTATATTTCTCGGTGCTCTCGACGCCTCGATTGTCAATGTGTCTCTTGTCACAATGTCAGGAAGTCTTGGGGTCACGATGACTGAGATTCAGTGGGTCGTGCTGTCCTACCTACTTATCATCACTTCTCTCATGCCATTGATGGGCAAATTGGGAGATAGATACGGAAAGACTAGAATCTTCCAGACAGGAATGCTGGTCTTCATCACTGGTTCTCTCTTTTGCGCATTCAGTCCGGATTTGGCTTTCCTCGTAAGTTCTAGAGTGTTCCAGGCCTTTGGAGCCAGCATGATGACAGCCAATGGACTGGCCCTGGTCACCTACTTCACTACTCCACAGAATCGTGGACGCGCCATTGGCCTCAACTCTGTTGTCTTGGCGGCGGCCCTGGGTCTTGGACCTGTGATTGGGGGATTGTTGAGCCAATACTTCGGTTGGCCAAGCATATTCCTGATCAACCTCCCAATCGGGGTGGTTGGATTTCTGGTTGTGCAGAGCATTGTGCCCGAAACTGAATTGGTGCATGAAACGAAATTCGACACAATCGGCGCTGGATTGTTCTTCACGTTTCTCTTTACGCTAATCTACCTCGTTTCAGTGGCGAGGGATGTAGACTTGGTCATCTCCATGTTCCTAACGTCTGTAATCATTATCTCCTTGATTGCATTCATCATGAGGGAAACCAGGTTTGAGGCTCCTATTATTCCTACTCGTGTGCTCGCAGACAGACGGATCTCGGCCAGCATCTTTTCTGCACTCTTGTCATACATGGCAATAGTACCTCTCATCTTCCTTTTCCCCTTCTTTCTGCAGGAGGAACTAGGTTTCACTCAGTCAGTCACAGGGCTCATTCTGACCGCACATCCAATAGTAATCTCTGTAGTGGGTCCCTTTGCTGGCCTCTTGTCAGAGCGAGTAAAGGCTCGAAGGCAGACCGTCTTCGGACTTGTCATTCAACTTCTGGGTCTATTGTTCATCGGACTCGTGATTCCAGATATCCCGCTGATCATTGTTGGAATCGCTATCATGGGCTTCGGACTCTCAACCTTCTCTGTCGCCAATGGCAACTTCATAATGACATCTGCACCGCGTGAATACATGGGAGTAGTAAGTGCACTGACAAACATAGCAAGAACCACAGGCTTCTCAGTTGCAACGGCATTGGTGACAACAGTCTTCATGGTATATCATGACGTCTTGCCTTACACGCAGTCGTTCCAGTGGACTATCTGGACATTCTGTGTTCTGGCTCTCTTGGCAGGAATCATCTCTGCATTTCGCGGTCTGAGCCCGGCTGAAGAAGAAAGAACGGTATCAGCAGGCTCATAGGCCAAATGCATCTGCTACGGTTAGTACTCGCCTTCGGAAGTCAGGGTGGCTCATGGCCCAAAGATTCATGCTCAACTCGCTGTCAAACATCAACTTCTTTGGATTCTTACGCAGGAGCTCAAGTAGGTCTTTGAGCTCTTCAGTCGAGAGTCTGCGATCCCCATCATAATCAACCGTTCGCCAGTCTATTGTACCAGGACCCCTCTTTTCCTCAGGCTCATCTTTCTTCTTTGACCGCTTCTCAGCAAGGACGTCCATAGCAGGCTCCACCGCCGTTTTAATCTGTTCATCAGACAGATCTAGACCGTAGACTTCTCTCATGTGCCTTAGTCTTGTTGACAGGAACACCCACGGCGCCATCTCTCTCGCGTTGTCCTCATCAATGCCGTCCAGAGGATACAACTCAATCATGCGGACAAGCTCCTTTCTTCTCAGGGCTCCGCTGCGCTCTGGGTTCAGAGACTCAAGCCATCGAATCTCATCAATCAAAGCACTGACAGCCTCAGACCTCTGCCCGAGTCGAATAAGGCCGTTGATGGTCGGTTCTACACCGACAATCTCTGCCGCGTGATAATCAGACAGGAGCTCAGCCTCACGAGACGCCTTCTGCATGATGGCTTGCGTCACCATTGACAGGAATCTAGAGAACCCAAAGAATACGAGAAGAACACCAAGTCTGATTCCGGCTAGTACTGGGTCACCGTACAAGAACAGCGCATTGGACACGCCCATGGCCAGTCGTAGGTAGATGTAGAGATAGATTGTGTCTACAAAGAACGATGGCATCCTGACGAATATCTGGATTATTGAGTCACGATTAGAAATATGTCCGATCTCATGGGCAATTATGGCCCTCACTTCTTTCGGCTCAAGGATGTCGAGAATGTTACTGTTGACTGCTACGATCGACCCCATGCCAGGCAGACTGAAAGTGAAGGCATTTGGAAGAGGTGAGCTCACAAGGTAGATCTTTCGCACACCGACTTTGCTCTTTTCAGCCTGTTCAAGCGTCCAAGTGACAATCTCGTCTCTTGAGTACCGGCATTCCCATTCCTTCTCGCTGTCAAAATGTGGGTATAGCGGTCTTAGCTCTGGGCTGCGCTGCATTGCGTAGGCTATATAATACACTATAAACAGCTGAAGTAGGACAATTGTCAGAAATAGCGATATCGAGGCAATTGGACTCGAACGTGAAAGGTCAATACCCACCACAAATGGGTTCAGCTCGTCCACGTTGAGTATCGACACAAACAGAATCTGAAGGACATCCATTATTATAAACGCGTAGATTGCCAGCCACTTTCGTCTCCGGATGTCCTGAATCACTACCGACATGATACCCTAACCTTCCCAGATTGTCATGTGACAAGACTGCTCCTGAAGAGCTGCGTTTTAACTCTTGGGACCTGACCATAGATAGTGAATGCCCCGCAGGAAGTCTGCGTTTCAGTCTTGTGTACTGAAACCTCTGGCAGCTTGGCGAGATTCAGAAACCGCGTGCATGAAGATCTCGGCAACATTAAGGCCGGTCTTGGCGCTGGCATCAAAGTACTCCAATACGAGGATGGTAGCAAGACGTTTGGCCTCTTCCGTAGTGACTACAAACTGGTCCTCTAGATCCGCCTTGTTTCCAACAAGAGACCCCTTCGGGAATAGATGTTCAGGGATATTCACATTCTTGGTTAGCGACTCGTGCCACTCAGGAATCAGATCGAAAGTCGAACGGTCTGTTTTGTCAAACACGAGGATTAGGTGATGGGCCCCGGCGAAGAAACGACTCCTCAGCCCTGTGAATGTCTCCTGCCCTCCAATGTCAACAACTGTCAGAACTACAGACCCGTCAGGAAAATCGAAGGTGGCTGCCTTCATATCAACCCCAACGGTGGCAGTATAGGTTTCAGAGAACTCACCAGTCTGATATCTTCTGATCAGAGAACTCTTTCCCACGTTGGGTGGGCCGAGTACGATAGCTTTGTAGACCTCAGTAGGCAGGCTGCACACCACCTGGTTCCTGTTTGATTGACTCTTCTAATCGCTTTTCAGGGTTGATGCGATATACTATGGATTCCGACAGATCAATAAATGGGCCACCATCTCGTGGTATCCCTACAGAATGCTTTTTGAGCAGAACATACCGCGATTCACCTGCCATGGTAGACTTGGAGGACATCCGAAGCCGGACCAAGACTGCGAAAGAGTACCTAGAAAGCATCGAAAGCAAGCACATCGACCGCTTCATGACAGAGTATCAGTCATACCAACTAGATCCAGTGAGTACAGAAGAGCTCCGTAGCCTGACCACAGGGCTGACCATAGTAGTGATGAGTGCTGGCTGGTGCAAGGACTGTGTTAAAGCGATGCCCGTGTTGGCACAGCTTGAAGAGGAAATCGGCTTGGACGTACGGGTCTTCGGAGGAATCAAGACTGCCCCGCTGGACCCAGACCATCAATGGAGAGTACCTCCATCTCCGCCTGAGATCGAGGAGTGGGGAGCAACTGCGATCCCGTGGATTGAAATCTTCGACTCTCATGGAAACAGAGTCGCCACAATTGTGGAGAAGCAGGTCGTCAAGCCTACGTTGGAAGCTGAGCTTGTCTACGTTCTGAAGAAGGCGGGAGCGTAGAAATAAAAGCGGGCTCAGTCCCCATGAAGAAGGCTGAAGGAGGTAATGGACATGGACGTTCCAATATTGTCAGGGCTCATTGAAGGACTCAAGTTATTCTGGGCTTCCAACCGACTAAGATGGTTGACTATTCTCTTTGTGATTGGGGCTGTCATCATCTCACTGCTAGGTCGAATTGGGGCAACTCTTCTTGCAATCTACGGTCCAGGCTTTGTGGCTCCATTTCTTCCAGGTTTCATATTTCTTGCCGGAGTATGGCCAATCTACTTCCTTCTGGCAGTGCTTCTCTCCATCGTTGGCCTCCAAAGGTTCTTGGCGAGTGAAGAGTCCTATGCCAAATCATTCGTCGGAGTCATTCCTTGGATGATAGTCAGTGGAGCACTTCTATTCGTCTTCATCCTCTTTGCTATGCCCATATTGGAGATTCTGATATTCGGAGTCGCCTTTGTGGGCTGGATTGCCTTCCAGGCCTATTACAGTACGAGGACAGGTCTTAGGTATGCTGACGTCGCCGCTGGCACAGGGGTTAGAAGAATCGTTAGGGCACTTGCTGGATTCTCCAATCTCTTCAGCTACTTCGTGGTCCTCGCAACTCTTGTCTATGTAGGAGTCCTACAGGGCCTGTTCATCACAAACATCTGGCTCCTTGCCGCGATTCTGCCTGGAGCTCTCTTGGTCATGGGCTTCAACTTCCTTAATGGAATCCTTATGGTCCGCCATCGCGACAAGCCGACACTCGTAAACCTCGCTATCATCGGACTCTTTGTCTCCCTATACTCATCTTACTTCATCTACAACGCAGGTCAGGGAGCTGCGCTCGGACTAGACCTTGTGGGCATCGGAGTTTCGATACTCTTCCTCTTCTACACCATGAGCTCTGTAGGCCGGTCTCTCGCAAGCAGGGAGGGACTTGATACTAGGTGGAAGATCTCCGCTGACGTGGCAGCCACATTCACCTTCTTTCTGGCATCGGGGTACTACTTCTCCGATGCAATCTTTCCAATCATATTCGGACTTGGCAATCAAGGGATTGGGATTGACATCGGAGCCTCCTTTGGCGACCTGATCAAACTCTACATCTTCCCGTTTGTGGCGCTGATCATGGAACTCGTGTATCTTAGGAGGATTGGCAGGGTACCCGAGGCTCCCGAAGTGCCTGAGGAACTGCCGATTCCATCAGAGGAAGAAGAGCCTGAGCCTGTAGGTGATGTCGAGGAGGAAGAGTTCTTGGAAGAAACAGAAACCGAAGAACTTTCCAATTCCTATCTCTCGCCAGACGATGAAAGCTCAGTTGAACCGCCCGGAAACACTGTGGACGACCATGAACAAGGGAATTAGAATTGTGCCGCTCCTACACATTATAGCGTCGAGATGAGCGACATAACTTCAAATACCTACTTTGGGGGTATTTCACAACTAACGTGAGTTAGGCATATACCTGTCGTTCGAGAGAGTTTGGCGTACATCACATACTTCATAAGAAATCGTGACAGTGTTTGACATGCGCCAAACGTTCGGCATGAACCGAGCGTTCAGGAATGCCTTAAGGAGAATTCCAAATTGAGCAACAGAAAAAACAACCTGCTGCTAACTGCGTTCGTTGTCATCACGCTTGTGTTGCCGGCAATCGCAGGTAGTAGCGTTGGCACGCCAGTTGTTTTGGACTCTTTTGCCCCGGCGTCCAATGGTCCGTCCGTCGCAACGATTGAGGGACTGGCCTCCCTTGTGGATCCGTGGGGTGGGGTCTACAACGCTATTGTGTCATTACAAAACCAGACTCACTACAGCTATGCCCATCTCGACCCTCTTGAAACTATTGTACAGAATCAAATGGCGACCGATGATGGTTATGTGAGCCAGTCAGTGTTCTTCTTCACAGGACTGAGTCCGTTCCCGAACGGTGCGGTAGGACCTCCAATGGCAGTCTTGGAGATTGTCGTTGAATCTATTGTAGAGGTACCTCTCAACCGGGATCTTGCGGCCAGTACTGATTTGAGCCTCACTGAAGCGATTGCCATCGCTGAGGAGTTTGCAACAGAATATGAAACCGCTCTCGGAATCAATATGGACAGATTCATCACTATCGATGCCAACTACACGTATTGGTTCGACCTTGCGGTTGCAGTCCCGGTGGAAATCGCTGTCAAAAGATACATGTTTACGTACATGGTTCTTCTGGATGCCACACCTGGTGAAACTGCCATGACTGCTTTTAGAAGCAGGCTGGCCGGCATGGGTGGATTCATGGATCTTGCAGATTCCCCTGACTGGCCGGACCTAATGACTGAGGGAGTCGAAGGATTCTTTCCAGCCCATTGGCTAGAAAACTACACAGGCATTGAATCAGACTTCGTTGGTTCGCTGTTAGGGGCGACAAACAGACCCTATCACAGAGCTCACGCGAGCCACACCGACCTAGTCGAAACAGTCCAGTTTGGAGTCATGGCGGAAGTGGGCTTCGGTGTTCCAGGGACAGTTACGGAAGGACCTGGCGACGAAACCTACTCGCTGAAGCAGCATGTTGGTCACACAGGCAACATACAGAACAAGATGCAACAGGACTCGTCTGCAGACTCGATGTCATTCATCGTGGGTGCGACTCCAGGGTCTCTATCAATCCCTGAGCTTCCAAGCAACTTCATGGTGTTCAATGACAGCTATCCGATTCCTAGCAACCTGACGGTGGGAGAAGCTCTCTTCATTCCAGAGAACACCACTGTCGGTGACGCTATGAGGATGATGCTCTCAGCTTTGCCCAGGGAGTACGCTCTGCTTCTGGATCAAGAAATGTCAATGGTCAACATGACCGAAATTGAACAAGGCATCAGTGATGTCATTGACTCCATTTGGGGTAGTATTGGTCCATTCCCAGACTTCAAGCAGAGTATCTTGAACGTTGATTTCACCACAATGATTCCACCAACACCTCTCCAAGAACTAAACCTTGACCTACTTGCAGAATTGATGGACGCTATTGGGATGAACGCAGATGCCCTTACCAGTAGGATTGATGAAACTCTTGCGCAAACTAATCCACTGGCTGCGCTTGCCCAGGCGTTTGTCAGATACTTCGACGCCTACGGTCTTCTGGACATCCTTGATAACGACATCTACGCAGATCCAGTCGCATTGGAGGGCTATCTGAACACCTTCATAGAAGGTATCGAGGCCTATCTCAAGGACTTCAGCGGATTCGATCTTCCTGCCGAGTTCCAAAGCAAGGAGGAGATTGCAGCCTTCGTCAATGATCATTGGGAGATTGTACTATCGGCCCTCTGGACAGCGATGGCAGCAGACGATCTAGCTGGAATCAAGACCGCTCTTGTCAACATGATGGACATGGATAACCTTCGAGAGCAAATCATACCCTATCTGATGGCAGACCTTGGGGCTTCATTGGTAGGCGGGATTGGCTTTGCTGGTGCAGTCAATTTTGACCCAATGACAAATACGTCAGCTATGGCATTGGATGTTTCAGATCTGACTCTGACCTTTGATGCATCACCTGACTCTCTGGTCCTAGATGGACCGTATCTGGTGGTCACAAAGGGCACTCCCAACAGGACTGTCGATTCAGGTCAGATAGTTGAGTTCACAATCACTGTTCACAACTACGGCAATGCGATAGCCTACGACCTGGGGGTACTCGACGGCATGAGTGTCGGACTGGACGGGGAACGCGACTTCTTCTGGGAGAGAGCGACCCTGAACCCTGGCGATTCTTGGGTCATCACCTATACGGTCGCTGCGACTGACCCTGGTCTATACCTCGACCTGCCAGCCATCTGCGTGTACTTCAACACAACGCTATCTTCGTTTGTGGTGGGTGACGCAGGAAACTGGACCGGGTCCGCACGATACACCTTCTCCGCTCCAGGTTATCAGATCCAGATCTTGGGCGGCCCAGGCAACTGGTGGGAAGGGACTATCCTCGGAATCCCGACCCTCTACGTTGTAGCTGGTCTCGGCGGTGCCGCAGTGATTGGCGTAGCCCTCTTGATTGTGCGTCGCAGAGGTTAGATCCATCTAGAGTCTACAAACATGGTCTCGCGTCGTTTCGCGGCGCGAGTCCCTCTCTCTTTTTTCCCTTCAAGTGTCATTTTGGTGTAGGCGAAGCCTTTTATCTAGCTGAGGGAGAAGCCGACCAACTAACAACATGACCGACTTGTCATGGATGTAAGTCGTATTGAGAAGGAGTCTGCTGATATGGCTAGATGGGAATGTGTCGTTTGTGGGTGGGTCTACGATGAGGATGTCGGAGACCCAGACGGTGGTATAGAGGCCGGTACCAAATTCGAGGACCTGCCTGAGGATTGGGTTTGCCCCATGTGTGGCGCCTCCGTCCAGGATTTTGAAAAAATCGAATAAAACAAATGATTATTGTCGTTTAATTGAAGGCCTACCCAAGCGAAGTCATCTGGCTTCTTGGTCTTCAGAGCCCCTAGACGATACTGAGAAATGGCTCATCACCCACTGTTTGAGACGCTTGCGCTTCCTGACATCATTGGGTGGCGCAACCATCCACCACTGAAGAACATCCTTCCGCCCTCTTGTATGGGCCTCCCAGTGGGCAGATACACGCTTGGACCGTGTGTAGTACCGTACATAGCATAGGTGACGACCAGTTGAGATCCCGTTGTTCTTGCACAGTTTCTGTTCATCCATCATGAGTTTGGGAGGATGCTTTCTCACCAATCTCTCCAGTTCTTCGGCCAGACTTGCCAGGTCAGGGTCTCCGGTATACTTCAAATCGCGAAGGTCACCTGCACTCAGCCGATGACACTTCCTCTTCTCTTCGTATTGGCCATGGTCAATTACCATCTGAACAATCTTG
>CAYFTD010000260.1:0-5067 GCA_964345915.1 uncultured archaeon | reverse complement strand
TTGGCGAACTCTATCTCTGTGAAGAATGCAAACTACTCTACCGCGAGGAGTCATGGGCCAAGAAGTGTGAAGAATGGTGCAAGGAGCACAAATCCTGTAATCTAGAGATAATGAAGCATTCCGTCAGCGAACCAGGCTATCGTTTGTGAAAGCGCACACAATCTCACCATTCACAGTTTCTTCCTTAAGAAGAGCAATCGCACCGCCAATATCATCCTTCATCATCCTATTCCTGATACATGTCATATCGTTTGTAACATCCTATTCTCCTAGAATCGATAAAGACTAGTGTGGAGAGACGCTGCCAATGTTGGCAACGTTAGACATTCAATGCTGGGAGAGATAGGAATGAGTGATTACGCTGTAGATGATTCGAAACTGCTTTCCCTAGTCCAGGATCTGATTTCAGTCGAGTCGGTCAATCCCTCTCTTGTTGAGGGAGGAAGTGGAGAATCAAAGATCGCCCATCTTATTGGCACACATCTTGAGAGAATAGGACTCGAGGTACAATATCAGAGCGTGGATGAGGGCAGAGAGAATGTCATTGGAGTCCTGAAGGGTGAAGGCGGCGGGAGAACTCTGATGCTCAACGGCCACACGGACACAGTCAGTACTGCGGGTATGGACATAGAACCATTCAATCCAGTCTTCCAAGATGGGAAGGTCTACGGCAGGGGGGCTTTCGACATGAAGGGCAGCCTGGCTGCAATGCTCGTAGCCGTGGAGTCTATTGCAAGCTCAGGAACAAGACTGGATGGAGATGTAGTCCTGGCTTTCGTTGCAGATGAGGAATACGCCAGTCTGGGAACCGAGGAAGTCATCAAGAAGCACTCAGCGGACGCGGCGATAGTGACTGAGCCGACCGGCCTACATGTGGTCATCGCACACAGGGGGTATGCATGGGCGAAGGTGGAAGTGTTCGGCAAGGCTGCACACGGAAGCCGATTTGATGAAGGAGTGGATGCAATCACCAAGGCAGGAAGGGTATTGGTTGCACTTGAGGGTCTTGAGAGTCAATTCCAAGACCAAGACCACCACCCATTGTTAGGGCGCCCATCTGTGCACGCTTCTCTGATCAGAGGTGGAGTCGAACTAAGCACATATCCAGACTACTGCCGGATCGACCTAGAGCGACGAACTCTCCCAGAGGAGAGCGCCGAAACTATCCAAACCGAGCTAGCAGGTCTGGTCAGAAACCTAGCCTCGGCAGATGGTCAGTTCAGGGCGACCACAGAGGTCTTCTTCTATCGGCCAGGCCTTGAGGTACCGGAAGACCTTGAGATAGTTGACCATCTCAGCGAAGCATGTCAGGTTGTCACTGGGACCAAACCGGAACTTCTGGGTGCCGGATGGTGGACAGATGCTGCTCTTCTTGCTCAATCTGGAATTCCCTCTGTCCTCTTTGGGCCGTCCGGTGAAGGTGCTCATTCACCTATAGAGTATGTTGACTTTGAGTCCCTAGTCACGACCACCAAGGTTCTGACTGAGGCCATCGCATCATTCTGTCAATGAGACTCGCAATCCTTGATGCTTGAAGAGAAGCCCCTCTCAGAACACTAAAATAGGGCAGTTGCCTGTCCTCGACCTGTTCGCCCAAACATATCGGTGACTGTATCGTGAAGCGAGAGAGAGACCTTCTTGCAGCGCTCATCATAGTAGCAATGATTATCGGAGGCGGAGGAATCTACTTGTCTGGACTCGAGCTCCAGTCAAGGAGCACACTGACAGTATCAACTACCACCAGTCTGTATGATACAGGCCTGTTGGATGAGTTGAAGAACCGGTACGAAACGGAGTACCCAAGCGTTCGGGTGGCCTTCATCCCGGCCGGAACAGGCATTGCGATTGAGCATGCGAAGAATGGAGACGCCGACATGATTTTGGTTCATTCCCCCTCTCAGGAGCATTCCTTCATGAATGATACCTATGGCGTGAACAGGAAAGTGTTCGCCTACAACTTTTTCACAATAGTAGGCCCAGCAGACGATCCCGCAACAACACAGCAGACAGACGCCTTGACTGCGCTACAAATGATCTACTCTTACGGCCACACACACAACACAACTCTTTGGGTTTCGCGTGACGATAACTCGGGGACCAACTCGAAAGAGAAGAGCCTCTGGAGTGCTGCAGGCTACGATTATGATATCATTAAGGAAGAACCTTGGTTCATATCATCAGGAAGTGGCATGGGTGCCACGTTGAACATCGCTGAGAATCAGAATCTGTACACTTTGGCTGACATAGGTACCTATCTTGCATACAGGAGCGAAGGTCTAATCCACCTTGAACAGTTTGTTGATGAGGATGAGGTGCTAATAAACATCTACAGTGCAATTGCAGTCAATCAAACGACAGTACCAGTAGCAAGATTCGAGATGGCGATGGCGTTTATACAATGGCTTCTTAGTGATCCTGTTCAGACTTTCATTCACGAGTTCGGGCAATCCGACTTTGGCCTGTCTCTCTTCCAATCAGCAGTTCTTGTGTTAGAAAGTCAGTCACCGTTGGAGACTTACACTTGGATTAGGAACTATGGTTTCTTTGACCACGGAGGAGTACTGTATGAGTGTCCACCAATATGGAGAGAGGGTAACTACAATCTCTATCCCTAATGAGAAACAGTTCATGTTAGAACTCAAACGGAGTTGGTCAGTTTGTCACTAGAAATGGAGCTCCTGGAGATTACATTGCGAAGTCTGTTTGTATCGGGAATTGCCGCTCTACTTGCGACAGCTGCAGGACTCCCAATCGGAGTGCTACTAGGAATGCAACGTTTCAAAGGAAGATCCTTCCTGAAAGGGCTGTTCAACGGAATGATGGCACTTCCCACAGTCGCTCTAGGTCTAGTATTGTACTTGGTGTTCTCAAGCGCCGGACCTCTTGGCATATTCCATCTCCTCTACACTCCTTATGTGATAATCATTGGACAGGCCATTCTTGTATTGCCCATAATGGTCAGTATAACTGCTGAAACCATTGAGAATGTGGATCCGGCAATAGGGGAACTTGCCCTAACTCTAGGTGCCGACAGAAGGGCTGCTGCAGCCTCCACGATAAGGGAGTCATTCGGGGGCATTCTATTGGCAGTTTCAGCCAGCTTCAGCCGGGCGATATCTGAACTGGGAGTGGCTCTGATGCTTGGTGGTAACATAGCTGGGCTCACACGCGTCCTGACAACCTCTATAGCACTTGACACGACTAGAGGGGAGATAGCCTTGGGTCTGGGAACTACAGCGATTCTACTCGCGTTGATGTTGACTTTCAACATAGGTCTGCGATTCGCAGAGAAGAGGGTGCGTTGGTGGTTATGGGAATAGTGGAAATGAGAAACGTATCTGTCGACTTTGACGGAATTCGTGCTCTGGACAATATCAACTTGGGAGTTAAGCAAGGAGAGCTGCTTTCGATAATCGGATCTAACGGAGCAGGAAAGACTACAGCACTGAGAGTAATGGCCGGTCTACTGCCGCCCACTTCAGGAGAGTTAGTCTTTGACGGCGAAATCATTACTGACTCCAATGTTGAACAGATGCGAAGGAAGGTCACTCTTGTATTCCAAAGACTCACAATGTTTGGCACTACTGTCTTCAAGAATGCCGCCTACGGGCTGAGAATCAGAGGGCTTGATGAGACAGAAGCTCGCAGAAGGGTGACCGATGCATTAGAGATTGTTGAGCTCAATGATCTTCATGATCGAATGGCACGCAAGCTGTCTGGAGGCGAACAGCGTCGACTAAGTCTAGCAATGGCTTTGGTTCTCAAGCCTGATGTACTACTACTCGATGAACCCACTATTCATCTGGATCCAGAAAACGCCCAAATAGTTGGAAGAGTCTTGCAGACGCTGAACAAGCAGTCGGACATGACTATAGTTCTAAGCACCCACAACATCCTTCAAGCGCAGTTTATGGGTGACAGAATAGCCGTTATCCATCAAGGTCAGATCCAGAAGATAGGGACTGCTCGCGATGTGTTCAGGGCTGAGCTCGACTCCATTATGGATCAAGAGATGATGACAAACATCTTCTCAGGTGCTGCAACGAGAGTCGGCGAAGAAGCAAAGCGGCGCCAACTGGTGAGAGTCGTTCTTGACAAGGAGGTCACCGTTGAAGCCATTTCAGACATAGAGGGACCTGTGACAGTGAGCATCCCTTCAGAAGATATAGTCCTTTCCAGAGAAACAGTACTCTCGAGTGCCCGGAACATATTGAAGGGGATTATTCGGAACGTTTCAGTTGAGGGTGCGGCTGTACTAGTGACTGTAGATGTCGGTGTTCCATTGATTGCTCACATCACCAAGTCATCACTTGAGAAACTGAATATCAAGGAGGGCGACTCTCTCTACGTGACTTTCAAGGCATCATCAGTCCGTGTATACTGAAGCCTGAACTATGGTGAGAGATTGGACCGTTTCATTCAGCACCGACATGCCTGACAGAACATAACAGTTATCTTCACCTTCTGAAACCTGTGCCAATGTAATGACATCTGAGTCAGACGGCGAATCTACCAAAGACGCAAAGTCGGCATCCAAGACAAATCCCTTGACTGACCGTTTCGGCCGGACAGTAGATTACCTCAGAATATCTCTGACTCAGAGATGCGACTATTCCTGCTTCTTCTGTCATCGTGAAGGCGAGGATCGCACAGACTCAGAGATGACACCAAAAGAGGTCGAGAGACTTGTTTCTGCCGCCAGCAGACGCGGCATAAAGAAAGTAAAGCTGACTGGCGGAGAGGCTCTGCTTCGTAACGACATTCTAGAGATTGTCAAGGGGTTGGCTCCACTGGTCGATGATCTCTCTCTCACAACAAATGGGGCTCGTCTTGCGGGGATGGCATCAGAGCTGAAGGCGGCCGGCCTTGATCGGGTAAATGTGAGCCTGCATTCGCTGGATCCAGAAACCTATGTGAGAATGACGGGCTCATCGGATCTTGAGGCCGCCAAGAAAGGGATTCTCAAGGCCGTCAAGGCTGGACTCGATCCAGTGAAGATCAACATGACGATTCTCAGAGGTCTCAATGAGAACGAAATCCCTGCAATGATGGAGTTTGCTGGTTCTG
>CAYFTD010000259.1:0-11103 GCA_964345915.1 uncultured archaeon | reverse complement strand
GGTACACTTCAGCAGAATCGTCGCGGCATAACCGAGTCTGATTGATATTCCTCGTTTCACTTCATCTGAGTGGCGGTCCGTCCACTCTCCTGTCAGATACTCAACTAGTGTGGTCTTCCCATGGTCTACGTGACCCAATGTGCCAATGCTTACCTCTGATTGTCCTTCATACACCTAGTCTTCACTTCCGAACGCCAATGGCTTCTAGTAGTGTAGAAGTGCATTTGAATGAGGTTTAAGAAGTCTGTGGTTGACCCACGTCAACTAATGCGAAAACAACCTGAAAATCCAAAGGAATTCTCGAGAACACTATGCGGCCTTTAGGACTAGCTCTTCGAGTGGTGTACTGCCTTTCTCCTCTACCCGCATGTTCACTTGGGATATGTCTAGACCAAGTTCACTTCCACGAACAGTCTTTCTCTTGGCCATGCCCTTCTTTTCAGGCCTGAAGCCTGGAGGCCCACGAATCAAGACTCTCTTCTTTCCGCTGCCGTGGACGTCCGGACGTATTAGAAAGCCTGACTTGTCGCTGCCCCCTGTGATCTTCAGCTTGTATCCCGGAAGACCTAGTACGTCACCTTCCACAATCTCACCAACACGTTTGCCAACCAACGCATTGGTCTTCGCATCATCTAACTCATACTGGATGGCCTTTCCCTCTTCGGGGTCTGAGATCACTAGCTTGAATGGCAACTATCGAATCGCCTGCCTGAAGTTACTCTGACAGTCCAGACTCTGGACGCAGGCGGTAGGCAAAGTGCATCACTTTATGAGGATTGTGGTCGAGCTGAAGGAAACCCTTTGAGATGAGGAGCTGTCAGGTCGTTAGCCGAGTACACAACCATTATAACACCTCCATAATCCTGACGCTGCTAAGCATCTGCCCCTCTGGATTTGAACGACTATGGACCCCATCACAATTCTCGTGCTGGTAGCAGTCATCTGGCTTGCGATCTACATTATCGCACAGGCGGTGGGTGTTGATAAGCTGAGCGAGAAAGGTGTGGAAGCAGGTACTCCCCTATTCCTTATGATAAAAACGGAACGACTCAATTCCTTTCTTACAAGAATGGGGAAGAAGTTCCCCAGAGCATTTTGGAATGCTGGCATTATCGTTGCTTTTGGTGGAATGATTCTAGGATTCTATGTGTTTGGCGAAAACTTCCTCAAGTTCTTCATCCAGCCTGCACAAGCTGGAGGAGTTGTCCCAATAATCCCTGGAGTCACAATCACTGGTCTTCCAATGGTCTACATGATGATTGGTCTTGCTGTGACACTGATAACCCACGAGTTCGCGCACGGACTTGCATCTTCTCGTGACGAAGTCCCAATCAAGAGCTCGGGTCTGCTCTTCTTCTTTGTCATCTTCGGTGCATTTGTCGAGCCTGACGAGGAGCATTTCGAGAAGCAGGTAGGTCCTAGGACCAGAATGCGTCTGTTTGCTGCAGGATCCTATGCCAACCTCATCACCGGGCTTGTCGTATTCCTTCTCATAGCTAACTTCAACCCAATGATGTCGATAGCCTTCAACCCTCCAAATGGGGCATACATCTACGACACTGTGCCGGGGTCTCCTGGAGGTGAGGCACTACAGATCGGCGATGTCATCGTTGGTCTCAATGATACCGACATCAATACATGGGCCGATGTTGGAGCTTTCATGGCTAGTGCCACATCAGGGTCGCAAGTGACAATACATACAAAGAACGGTACATCCATACTAGTGGCGTTAGCGGAGAATCCGTCCAACTCTACATTAGGGTATATTGGGATATTCGGAGCTGACTATTGGGAACCCAAGCCTGGCTGGGACCTTGTACTCACACCCCTCTACGTATTTCATGCGCAGCAAATCCTACTCTGGCTATGGATAGTCCTCATATCTGTTGGCCTACTCAATCTCTTGCCGATACCACCCCTTGACGGAGACAGGATACTCAAGAATGCCCTCACCATGGTCACAGATGACGAGAAGAAGATCAAGTATGCGATGTGGCCCCTCAGGATAGCCTCCATAGTGATTGTTGTTGGAAGCATTGTACTTAGCCTATACTTGGGCAAGGGCATATTCGGATGATGGGACGACTCTGTTCCTTCAACGCTGTATCGGACCTAATAAGGCATCATTAGGACGGCTCAACGATGCAACATGATTTCCGCACAGATTGGTACAATGCATGAGATCCGTGAGAAGTCCCGAAAAGCACTCACAGACTACTTGACAATGTTCCTTCCAGGCTCCTGGACTGAGCCTCTCGCAAGACTCAAGCTTCTTCTCCAGTCAAATTCCGACATTGACTGGGAGGCACTCAAGGGTCATGCACTCCTGCTCTTTGATGAGAAACGGCTGTCCAACGATAGAGTAGAATGCTTGGCACGTGTCGAGAGACTAGGCGAGGCGTTTAAGGAGATTCACAAGGTTATGTCCCCAGCCGAGTGGCATAGGACAGTCGATGACATTGTGTATGCGACAAACTTCAGAGTTTCAAAGGCCTCACTTCAAACGACTCGTATTCAGGTAGTGGATGAACAGAAAGAGAAGGGGACTAAGAAGGTCGTACGATAATGCGAGTTCGAACGGATAGACCAACACAGATTTAGCAGTTCTCTTTTCATGCACATTCATGCTTGCTAGGCTACAGGCCTACCTGAACGAGTCTATTAAGAGTATACAGGACTCGGAGGTTAGAAGTCTGCAAAACATCGCAGATGGGTGGGAAACGGACATCTTCTCCTTCGACCTAGTCAATCTACCATCTTCGCAGTGGAAGCATGACAGACTGATTCTCCGTATGTACCCTGGAAGGTATGCTAGTAAACGCGCAGAATGGGAGTTCACAGTGTTGAAGCAGCTAGGTGAATTGGGCTATTCGGTGCCATCCGTGCTGCATCTGGAACAGAGCAGTTTGCCTCTGGGTAGGCCTTTCATACTCATGGAGAGAATAGAGGGTTGTCAACTCTGGGACATGTTCCCGGATGCCTCGCCCGATAGGCGCCAAGAGCTAATACACATGTTCTCTAAACTCTTTGTCAATCTTCATCAGCTTGACTGGACGAAGACGTTTCCCGTTCCTCCGGGACTCGATGCGAATGATCCTCATACCTTCATCAGAGGCAGACTCGAAGGATACGCTAGGAACATCTCTAGTCTTCGGAAGGAAGAGTTGATGCCAGTAGTGGATTGGCTCAGCTCGCGCCTTCGAGATATTCCTGTCGGAAGACTCTCCTTTACTCATGGCGATTTCCACCCTGGCAACATCCTGGTTGATCGTGACGGTGGCCTCTTTGTCATCGACTGGACTGCATCAAGAGTCACAGACTACCGTGTCGATTTGGCCTGGACAGTTCTACTAGGCAAGACTTTCCCGGGGGACCTAGGAGGCATCTTTCTCAGTACCTACGAGGATATCCTGGGTTCTGTCGTTGAGGGCATTGAGTACTTCGAGGTCTTGGCCATACTTCGAAGACTGCTAGACATGTCAGTTTCCTTTAGTACGGGGGCCGGTGAGAGGGGTATGAGAGATGGCGCTTTGGAGATGATGAGAGGGCATGCAGATCACTTCAGGAACGTACACGCCCTTCTAGCAGAACTAACAGGAATCAGTATCCCTGAAATCACTGCGCTCATCGATAGCATGACGAAGCGGTGAGTATCATCTGACACTCGCACCAAATGAGAGCCTTTAACTACTGTTCGAATCAGAAACGCCACGGAGTAACAGTAGCATGCCTCTCGAGTGTTCCAAGTGTGGCAAACCTGCCGTCTACCTTCGAAGATATACAGCAGAACGACTCTGCCAGGCATGTCTCGTATCTACCACGGTCCAGAGAGTGCGAAGAACCATAAACAGAGAGAAGATGCTACGTGATGATGACCGGATTGTAGTCGCCATCTCTGGTGGGAAAGACAGTGCAGTACTTCTTGAAACGCTCCACCGCATAGAGGAGGAATTCCCGAAATCCGAGCTGATACCACTCACGATTGATGAGGGTATACGAGGATACCGTGACAAAGCACTCGAGGCTGCACGAAACCTGGCATCCGACCTAAAACTCACACTTGAAGTTAGGACATTCAAAGACGCGTTTGACAGGTCACTGGATGAGATTGTCGAGATGCGGGCTGAGAAATCGATTGGTGCATGCTCATACTGCGGTGTACTCAGGAGGCGAGCCATAAACACAGCAGCAAACGAGCTACAGGCCGATGTGGTTGCAACGGGTCACAACTTGGATGACGAGGCCCAGACTGTGATGATGAACATGATGCGCGGCGACAGTCAGCGGATTGCCAGAACGAACATGTCACGTGACCGACCTGTCAAAGGCCTCACACCTCGTGTAAAACCCATAAAGGAGATCTCAGAGCGGGACATTGTAGCATATACGCATCAGCTCTCGCTTCCGTATCATGACGTTCCCTGTCCGTATGCTGTTGAGGCCTTCCGGAACGACCTGAGGTCTTTTCTCAATGACATGGAGCACAAACGTCCTGGGACCCTACTTGCAATTCTCCGTTCAGCCGAAACAATAGCTGAAGCACTTGAGCAGAACCAATCCTCCTCAACAGTTCAGAACTGTGAGAGGTGCGAAAACCCAAGTTCAGCAAGGATATGCAAGGTATGCTCAATGCTTGCCAATCTAGGAGCTGGTTGACGTGGCAAAGAAGCCAGAAACACTGCACGAGCCAAGAGAGGTCGTGTATGACAAGAGCCAATGGACCAGACTGGAGGGCCTACGCCAGAAGGCAATGGAGGTAATGACTCTCCTTGAGCCTGACGGAATAGCCACTTTTGCGTACGGCTCGATTGCGCGTGGAGATGTGACCAAATCATCAGACATCGACCTCATAGTTCTACAACCTCTCTCCAGCTACAGACTGGAAGTGGTCCTTGGGAAGGGAGTACGTCGGGAGGTTGTTCAGGCGACCCCCTCCACAGTCATCAAGGGACACATTCACTTGGAGAATGGGGTCGTTGTGACCTTTCCTCTCTTCAAATTCATGCCTAGGGAAGAAGAGTTCTACCGATGGAGCGGCATGGTGGCCCTCAAAGAAATCAGGTCTGGAGTCAGGGTTTCCGGTGTGGACAAGAGGTTGTTGCTGATAGAACCGACAGAAACTGGCCATCTCGAACACGGCGTCATTGGATATGAGCACATGGCTGCCAAGAAGCTCGGCGTGAGCACTGCGATAGTACAAGAACGAGTCAGAGTGCTGACCCGCCGTGACAGCGTTGGGCGAACCGGCACATATCTCACAAGACTCCTCTCGGAAGACGAGAGCTTTGAAGTTGTGGCGAAGAGTCTGAAGGACAAGGATCCTGCTATTCGTAGAACAATCGAAAGACGAGAGAAGTAGAGGTGCTGACATGACGCGTCCAATCCACAGTATTGAGGGTGATTCACTGCTTGTGGGAGAGATGCCGATGGGTTGCAAGCAGTGTGCTAGAGGGTCCAAGATGGTTCTCTTTGTCACAGGTCTGTGTGATGCAGCATGCTTCTACTGCCCCCTCTCACAGGACAAGACTGACAAGGATGTTGTCTTTGCTGACGAGATGCCCGTACACAATGACAGTGACATACTATACGAGTCAGATGCTATGGGTGCCGAGGGAGCTGGTCTAAGCGGCGGTGACCCTCTCTGCAGGCTTGAAAGAACCACCCACTACATCTCGCTTCTGAAGGAGCAACGCGGCAAGGACTTTCATACTCACCTATACACTGCCAAGTCCGACATAGATGAAGAGGCGCTTCGAAGCCTGCTCGAGGCCGGTCTCGATGAGATCCGTTTCCATACTCTCGATCAAGACTGGTCTGGAATTGAGTCAGCAATTGAACTGCGAATGAAGGTGGGAATCGAAGTTCCAGCCATTCCGGGCGAGGAAAAATCGTTGAGGGAGACCGCCAAGAGGGCGGAGGAAATAGGAGTTTCATTCCTAAATATCAATGAACTAGAGAGCAGCGAAACAAACTTCCAATCTTTGGTTTCTCTGGGACTGAGGCTCCGGAGCATGGACTCTGCCTCTATCATGGGAAGTGCGGAGCTTGCAAGTGAGATAGTCCATTGGGCCGCGGATGAGCTGGACTCATTATCAGTGCACTATTGCTCTTCACGATTCAAAGATGCAATCCAAATGCGCAACCGGCTCGAAAGGAGGTTAGAGCGGACTTCTAGAGAGTTTGAGGAGCGCGTCGAGGATGAGCCCTTGCTCATTCTAGGGGTAGTTAGGGCACCCCACGGTGAGCAATTGAGCAGTGATCAGCTAGACCATATCGGACGAGTTCTAGAAGATAGATTTGAAGTTCCCCGACATCTGATGAACATAGACATCTTTAGAATGCGAATTGAGATTGCTGCTTGGATACTCAGCGAGATTGCAACCGATCTGAAGAAAGCACTTCCTGACGGAAACAGGTTCGAGGTGGGCGTTGCACACGAATACCCGTCTTGGGATCGTCTTCAGACACTGTTCAATCCGCTGTGACTATTCGCCAATTCTGAATCTCAGTATTGCAGCAATACCGCCAATGCGCTGGAGCTGATCACCTGCAGGATGGTCTGTGGATACTATGTGAAACTCACCGCGTGTCTTCTCGGTGTTTCTGATCAGGCTGTCCATCCAGCGTCGGCGTTCGTGGTCACCCTCACGCAGCTTCTTGTCCGTGACCAGTAGATGCTCAACAGCGCCATACTGCACGGCCGTAGCAACTTCGCTATCACCATATGTCGCGAGACCGTCGCCTTTCGCAACATGTTCAATGACGCTCTCAATGAGCTGAGTTTCAGCCTCCAGTTTCAGAGTTTCAATTGCCTTTGATATGACTCCTCTAAACAGAATCTCCTTTGCTCCAGGATACCCAATCGAGTTTATACTTTCAACAGTCACTGGAGGAAGATCCTTCAGTTTCGCACTGCGTAAGTGCTCACTAAAATGGTCCTTCACAAATCCAGGGCCCGCCACTACAATGAGTGCGATCTCGTTCTGTTCCAGTTGTGAACGTACAGCGAGAAGTACGCTATCGAAGAAATCACGCATTGTTGCATCATAGGACTTCTGGTCGCCGCGTTTTCGGGATATGCTTGTCCGCACTCGGACAGTCTCTTGAATTCCAAAGTCTGCAATCAGAAAGAGCTCTGCTTCACCATCCTCTATGGTAACAAGCAGAGAAACAGGCCTCAGTCCTGCCTTCTCGGCCTCCTTGAGGCGTTCGAGCAAATACCTGGGCCAGAACTCCTTGATGATTGTCAGTTTGTGTCCCAGCTCCACGTTGAAGGTGTGATGCGATCCTATGCTGACTAGGTCACTTGGCCCTTCCAAGATTACACCCTTGATTCTCACTCTATTTGAGAAGGCATGAAAAGCGACGTCCTCCACCTTGAGTCTAAGTGTCATTGGCTTGCGTACGCTCTCAGGTTTTCGAGCATCCTCATCTCCCACTTTGACTCTTCGAGTGGTTCTCGATACTACGGTGTCACCAGGGGCAACTACGTTGTATAGATGCCAGAGGTCATCAAGAGTTTCAATCTTGAGGACGACTCTTCCACCTTTCATATCGCGTTTCAGTACCTTCAAGGCGACACCATCAGGCAAACATTCGTTTCAGAAGAAATAGTCTCCGTAGTTTCTGGATGACGACTCTCTCCTTGGTAGGCTCTGAATCCGACCATCGTCCATGTCAATCCCCTTACTAAGGGTTTCAGCTCTCTCGACATGCTCAGGAGTGATCAAGTCTGCCTCATCCTGTGTTGCAAGATCCCCTGCTATCCTGACCAGCCCTCCTAGTTCACGAAGTCGGAGGGTGAATGCTTCGCGTTTCCCATCTAGCACGTCGGCCATTCTTTGGGCAACCTGTAGAACTGACTCAGCTGACTCAACAGAAAGATGAGGAATCCTACCATCTTCCAAGACCGTCTGAGCCATGAACCGCACTAGGGCATTGGCATTCTCAGTAGTCTTTTCCATCCACGAATCAAGCATTATTTCATATCCATACCCACGTATCCGAGACCTCAAGGGGGGAAGTATCTTCGACAAGTCCTCCAGATTACAGGATGCGAAGAGCAGGAAATCGCACGGGACATCGTCTACACGGACAGCAGCTCCGGAGCTACTAGGATTGTGGCCAGAGATGGGATAGACACGATCTTGCATTGCAGTGAGTAGATGTTTCTGGTAGACCCCTAAGGCCGATATCTCATCAACGTAAAGAATCCCTTCGTGAGCCTCATGGATTGCTCCAGGAATCACCATTGTGTGAGGAGCTGCTCCCAAGGGCTCAGTGTTACCGTAGGGGTCGTGTTTAACATCACCGAGTAGTTCCACCGGACTTGTTCCACTCACTCTTACAAACCTCGAAGCGCCAATCGGAACCAGAATGTGGTCAGCATGTTCCTGATTCTTCGAAACTACTGGACCTACGCCGCCGTCACGACAATAGACCACCCTTATCGTGTCCTCACCCACTCTGTCATAGGTAATGGTATGAGGAATCCCTTCTATCTTTTCACACCGTGTAATGCTTGTAAGTGCTGGTTCCTTGATCACATCTAGGGTCCGGAAGAGTCCCGAGAAGGATGCATACTCATGAGGTCCTTTGTCCAACCAGTCGCAGCGTTTCGCTGACTCGCACTCCATAATGAAACTCTGGCTGGGAAGAGAATAGCTCCCACATTTTGAACATCGATATCCCATTCTCACAGCAATCTCAAATGGCAATTCATCAGGTCTGACGTAGACGGTGTCAGGTTTGCTTACTGGCTCCTGACTTCTCTCCTGTGTGACTTTCCAAACAACAACATCTGGCCGATTTGGTTGAGAAGCATTGTATCGGACAAGGATCTCTTCTTGCGGCTTGGGGAGGAGGGTATAGGCTGCCTTTGCAAGCATGGACTTGCCGATTCCTGGTACACCAGCGAGGAGTACATGTCTCCGTTGTCCAACTGCAGAATGGACTAGTGTGACAGCGTGTTTCTGCCCAACAATCCTATCGAACGGGTCGTTCGAAACGGGCACTTCCACTGTCGACTTTATCTCATCAATAACAGCAGCTGTTTCATCGAGCTTCAAGTCTCTCATATGCGCGTTCAGGCGCAAATATGAAACTGTGAGTATTACTGGAGCCAGTCTGACTGCGTCTTCACACACCCAAGTCATCGAAAGTGACTATTCCTAGGCTTGAAGGCTTCTTCTCAAGATCTGCAACTGCCGCTCCAATGAGGAGCCGCGCCTTCTTGGCACTTGCAATATCCACTAGACGTTGTGTAACCACGCCATCAAACACAATTGTGTCTGCAGTTTCTAGCTCTTCGAGGGTCTTCGCCAGCTCTGCAACGCCACATTCCACTATGACCTTCTTGTCGGAATCGAAGACGACCGCCTTGAAGGCTTCCTTGACCTCATTTATCTTCTCGATGTAAGTTTCATCCACGTCTTCCTTCGTTATACGAGGTTCTCTTCTCCGTGTCCTGTAGCTAGGTTCCTGCGACCTTTTCTGCGCAATTGGAGCCTCAGTTCTTCTTGGTCTGACCTCCCTCTTAGGCTTCTTTTCTGGTCGTTTCTTGGCGGTAGGTGCTTTTCGGTCGCTTACCAGAGCTAGCGCCTGATCAGCTGGAATCTGAGTCTGAAGGGCCTTTGTCACCTCCCTTCGAGTCAGCTCCTCAACCTCTTTGCCTTCGGGTGCTCTCGCAATGAAATCGACTCTGGCTACCTGCATCAATTCGCGCAGGATGAGGTCACCACCCCTATCCCCGTCGAGGAAAGCTATGACCCTTTTCCTCTTCGACTTCTTCGTGAGGTCCTTTATCGTCTTTGGGACATGCGTTCCCTCTACAGCAATCGCGTGGTTGATGCCACATTTCATCAGGTTGAGCACGTCAGCTCTACCCTCTACAATGATTATCTCATCGCTCTTGGTCAGTCCAGGACCAGCAGGTAGATTGTCTGGACCGAATTTCGTGATGCCAGCCTTTCTGCCCTTTGTGACTGCAGTTGTAATCTCCCCGCTTCCCGGTGCGATCTCCTCTTCCCAGCCCTTCAAGATGCTGATTGCCCTGCTCACGACCTTTCGACGCTTTGCGCCTCGAATGTCTTCCACTTTCTCAAGAGTCACCTTGGCCGTACATGGCCCAACTCTGTCTACGGTTTCAACGGATGCAGCAAGGATTGCCGTTGCAGTCTTGTTTAGTGAAACAGGAATCACGATCTCTCCCTTGCTGTTTCCTCCCTCTGACCTTATCACAATCTGGATTCTACCGATACGACCCGTGCGCTGTAGTTCTCGCAGGTCCAAATCCTCGCCCAAGAGGCCTTCTGTCTGTCCAAATATCGCTCCCACTACATCCGGTTTGTCTACTACTCCATCAACCTCAATCTTTGCCCTTATGACGTATTTTGCAGTACTTTGATCAAAGTCTGTTCCCAATGATGGTATCTCCTATGATGTAATGCCACGTATTCCCACGTTTCATTCCGAAGCAGCTTTTTCGGTCCGCGCTTCTTCATGCGCTTGGATTTATCTCCCATCTCTTCACGTTTCACTAGGAATGTATCCGCTGCGTTTGACTGTGAGTCTGCCTTATGCGCCTACAATAGTAGTATTGTGATTCTGATGATCTGATGAATGATAAGTGTCCTAAGACACGTGCGACGGTTTCTCGGTGACTCGCTTGAGATTTGAGTCAGGGAATCCGTAGCTCTTATGATATGATGATATGATGATTGTAAAGTGCGACTGAATCCCGTTCAGTGCCGCCTTACAGGTCACGTCTGCAATTTTGGCGTATTTGAAGATGTCGCTAGTACCCCCTTTGTCCTAGTACAGTTTCTGACCAAAGGCAGGGCTGTAGGATTACGCGCCAATTAACAAGGCTAATAACGGTTGATTCGAAAGTCATGGTGTTCAGGAGAAATCGCCCATTCACGAGGGCGCACTGAGGCATAGCCTGTGAAGTGTAGCGCAAGGGGTGGGTAACAGCCTGAACGGTTGCCTGCCAAACACCAAAAGGACGAGCCACAACGGACTCACAAGATGAGGATTCTTTCCTTAGATGAACTGTGGGCCACCCAGGTCTCGTACATTGACAGGCGGGTCGATGCCAATATG
>CAYFTD010000258.1:0-4997 GCA_964345915.1 uncultured archaeon | reverse complement strand
CCGGCCACCATACGAAGGGTTGTCGTCTTTCCCGATCCACTAGGACCGAGCAGAGTCATGAATTCACCATCTTGAACCTGCAAGTCTATTGGACCAATGGAAGTGCCGTCTCGAAACCTCCTGGTCATTCCCTGCACTTCAACGCTAACCATCAGAGTGTGCCTCCAGACGAATCACCTGAGAGCCTCTCAATTAGCAGAAAGGCCGTGAAGCATATTGCCACGAGGATGAAAGCAGCTGCTCCGGCCTCGACCATTCTTCTCACTCCCAGGTATTGGTATATCACTACGGCCAATGTAGTGTTATGCTGTAGGGCTATGAACAGAGTCGCCGACATCTCTCCGATTGCCATGGCGAAAGCGAACACTCCCCCTGCTAGTATACCGGGTGCGAGGAGAGGTAGCTCTACAAAGAACAGTTTCTGGAAACGAGAAGCTCCAAGAGAGTCAGCCTGTTCGATGATTTCGGGGTCGATTCCTCTCAGTGATATCTCTATCGCACGGGCACTGAAGGGAAGTCCGATGATTGTCTGCGCAATCACAATTAGGAACCAGGGGTTTGTGGTGAGTTCCAACGGCACAGCAATCATACGCATTAGCCCATACGCTACTGTTATCGCCGACACCCCCAGCGGCAAGAGCGTCATTGCCGACGCGAAGGCCGGAACGCCTGTTCTTCGAGAGCGATGGGCATATGCCAGAGGAATGCCGAGTGTAACTGCCAATAGAGTTGCCAACGTTGCATAGAGCAGTGAGTTCACAAGTGGAACCAGACCTCCTCCTGTGCCTGGCTCCAGTAGATTTGCGAAACCTCTCAATGTGTATGCCCCTCCAATGGGGTCGTAGATGGCAGCTTCAATGATTGCGGCTATTGGGCCAAAGACAAGAACTCCAACCAGCAACAGGTAGGCGACTATCATGCCTCGGTATCTCAATCTCAATTCTCCAAACTCGAGGGTCTTGATGGAGGCAGTCCTGCTCACTTCTTGGTCTTCTACTCGTCCCAGTTTCACATACGAATATGCCAAGGCTAGGGTCGTAAGGATCTGAACTGCCGCCAAAGAGCTGGCTTCTCCGAAATCGAATGACCTGAAAGCCATCCAGATTCTTACTTCCAAAGTCATGAACCTCCCTTCCCCTAGGGCAAGGACTATTGGAAATGACATGAAACAGAATAGGAATGTAAGAATCGATGCGGCCAATAAGGCCCCCCTGACGTGGGGGAAGACGATGTGTCTGAACTTCTGAAGCGTGGTGGCACCCAGCGCCTCTGCGCTCTCCTCAATGTCTGGATTCAATCTCTCAAGCGATGATGACACCATCACTATCACCAGTGGGATGTTGTAGAATGTATGTGCAAGGACAATGCCCACTATGCCGCTTGCGAGATTGAGAACGCTTTCTGTGGTCCCAACTATTGTCATAGCAATTGAATCCATGATTCCCAACGGCCCAAACACTCTGAGGAATCCCACCACGACTACAATCGGGGGCAAGACGAATGGAACAATCAGCGTCGCCCTTAGAAGCGACTTTCCTCTCATCTTGATTCTTGCCAGTACAAAGGCTCCCGGAAGTCCAATGATTACCACCAAAATGGTACTGAGGGTGGCTTGAAGCACAGTGAACTCGAGAACGCGCCGACTGACAGGTGACGTCAGGGTTTCTACGAGAGTTGAACCGGGCCCGTACAGTAAGCCATCCGCAATCACGGTTACTACGGGGTACACCAAGAATACACCCAGCAGTACAAGGGGCGATGCTATGGCCAATATTCTAGGTATTGAGCGCCTGTCCAAGGTTTGACCCTCAATTCAGGGTGTCCTAATCTCGTCGAATTGGTCAAGCCATGTATTCAGATTCGCAGCAATCTCTGTTCTAGGTAACAGTTGATTCAGTATACTTACTTCACTCGGATGTAGCGCGTAGTTGAACGCCGCATGAAGAGTGACTTGGTTCCTTACAGGGAACATCCAGTTGTTTGTGGCGATCAAAGATTGCACAGTTTCGTTCAGGCAGTACTCAATGAATAGCTTACCTAGAGCTGGGTTTGGCCCGTTCTTAACCAGACCCATTCCCTCAACCTGCATCCAGGCATAGTACTCGCCGTCATGGTAGATTGGTGCAATACCTGTATCCGGTTCTCCACCATAGAAGTAGACAGAATAGGCTGGGTCAGTGCCATAGCTATTGAGAATGTGCTTGGTGGGGTCGTAGTACCAGGCACTCCATGCATCTGTCCATCCAGTTTCAACGTCAATGTACTCGTTCACGTCAATCCACCACTGAGTCCAATTCTCACCTAACAGCTTCTCGTGAACTGTGATTTCTGTTAGAAGGAACGCGAGTCCTGGGCTACTAAAGTGAGGATTCTCAGTGACCAAGGCATTGGCAAATACGGGGTCAGTAAGGTTCTCGAAGGTGAGATTATTCAGTTGTGGATAGATGACTGGACTGAACGACGTCTTGTTGTAGATTAGGGTCACTAACCCGAAGTCAAAGGGAGTAAGGTAGTGGTCAGGGTCCAGCGCGTTGATGATTGATGCATTCACCATATTCAGGTTGGGTGGCTCAAATGGGGTCAGGAGGTCAGTCACTCCGGGTTCAAGGATGAGAATGTTGTCTATTCCTACAACGACATCTGCGACTGGATTGGCACTCTCGGCCCCCAGTCGAGTTATGATGCCAGCCGCATCTGTGGGAAGTCTCTGGATGCTCACATTCACATTGTATCTCTCTTCAAAGTCGTCAAAAGCGCGGCTATCTATGGTTCCGGGTTCGTCACCCCAGACCATGAAGCTGTCATAAGTATAGACGAAAAGAGTGGGCCTTTCGCTAGGTGGAGTGAATCCGATTAAGATTATTCCTCCAACGATTGCAGTCACTAACACCGCAATGGCGGCTACTGCGTAGACGGGGTTTCTTCTGACTGGATATTCTGCCATCAGGTTACACCAGCTTTATATCATAGTTATACAACATTGTTATACAAATTCCCTAGATAAATAGCTTCCTCCGGAGAGATCTAGATGAGACCCCCCTGTGAGATGGTGCAGCGAGAGTATCTTCCAAATGTGAGAGCATCCCTCGCATCAAAACTGGCTGAGGCAGAGATGTCACAGAGTGAGATAGCTCGCCGAATGAGTATTACTCAGGCAGCAGTGAGCAAGTATCTGAGCCAAGGATCAACACAAGGTCAGTTGGCTGAACAGATCGATGCTCTGACTAAACGGTTGAGCACTGGGATTCTCAAAGGTAGCAGTACTGACGACGAACTAGTACGAGAGATCTGCTCAACCTGTATGTCTCTGAGAATCGGGTCCACCATCTGCACGATGCACAGAGAGAAGGTCCCTTCTCTTGGAGAGCTAAACTGCCAGATTTGTACGGAGCTGTTGGGAGGAACTGAAACTACATTCACAGGGAGGGCCCAGATACTCCAGGATATGCAAGAAGCCCTGAAGCTGCTTGAAGGAGCCAAAGGGTTTCCAAAAGTCATGCCACAGGTTAGAGCCAATCTGGTTGCATGTGATGAGAGTGCGCGTTCACCAGCCGATGTGGCTGCAATTCCTGGACGCATTACCGTGGTCGGAAACAGAGCGAAGGCTCTCACTGTGCCGCAGTTCGGAGCATCACGACATACTGCGACCCTACTTCTGTGGGCCAGGAGCATCTGGCCAGGAATTCGGTCTTGTCTAGGCATCAGTGGAAAGGACGAGGTTATGCAAGTGGCCGAAGAGAAAGGCCTAGTTACGATCAGACTAGACGAACCTGCGAGTAATCCTGATGAAATCTCGAATGCTGCTGGAGCTACGGCGGAGAGTGTGGATTCGGAAAGCCTTACCATCGGAATTCACGTGCCGGGCGGAGTTGGCATTGAACCAATACTCTACCTGTTTGGGCCCAGTGCGGCCTCCATTAGCAAGACGTGCATCTCAATTGGCGAAGAGCTCTAGAGTCCTGTGATACACATCCTTATGTTTTCGCTCAGGGGATTCTATCATACAACTACTACCGGGCGGAAGATATGGTCACCATCAGAAGAGGCATCATGAAGGACTGCAAGGATCTTCTTGAAGTATACATGGGCACGCGATGGTCTGAGGGCTTCACCGCCGTTGAACAGGTGAAGAATGAACATCGCGGCGTTGCCTTCGAGAGATGGGGCTGGCTTGTTGCTGTTGTCAGAGGAAAGGTGGTGGGAGAGATACTGTTTCGCATAGAGCGAAACCCCGTAGCAGGCAAGCTAGGAATAATCCGAAGTCTTGGTGTAGATGTCAGATACCAGAAGAGAGGCATCGGCACAAAGCTCACGCGCGCAGCAGAGAAGGTGATGAAACAGAAGGGAGCCGGGAGAATCGTGGCGACAACACCTCCTGAGGCCTACAACTATTGGATGAAAGTTGACTATCACAAACGATACTGGGTGATGAGAATCAAGGCGCCTGTCAGCCGAATTCCGGTTAGAAGGTCCAGAAAAGTGAAGACCGTCGTTTTGTCCGCTGCACCTAACCTGCCGAAGACAATGCGATTCTCCAACCTTGCATATCCTGGACAGCTCGCTGAGGTTGTTCGGGAAGTAGTCACCAGGCATAAGAAAGGTGTATTGATGGAGTATTTCTCTGAAGACAGATTGGTTGGCGTGGGCGCAGTTGTTGTAGATGGTAAGACAGCACAATTCGTGGCCGATGTCACGAAGTATGGGGAAGAGCACGCAGAGCTAGTTGTTCTGAGAACTGCAAGGGCGGCTTCGAAACTCAAGGCTCGGACCACCTACACCTTGATTCCGCAGGATAGACTACCTTGGTACTCATCAGTCATGAAGTGGAAGTCCGAAATGAATCGGAACTTCCCTGTCACCAAGCTCGCTTAGTATCACTCTTCCTGTGATTCTATTGCCAAGGGAACAAGCCAATTTGTGAATATGAAGGCAATTCCTAATGCCCATATGCTAGCCAGATTAATGTGCCACAAGGCAAACGCCACGGAGTTAATTCC
>CAYFTD010000257.1:0-10565 GCA_964345915.1 uncultured archaeon | reverse complement strand
ATCGAGGAGAAAAGCACTGGGATGAACCAGTTGCCTGGGCCCCAGAAAGGTAGCCATCCTATCAGTGAGTACTCATTGAAGGTGAGCGACATGAAGAAGAAGCCAAGAAGGAATGAACCAAGATATAGGAGAAGGAACGGGAGAACGTATCGCTGAATCTTGTTCTTGAAGTACGACCAAGAGTAGAGCTCCCGGAGCGTAGTGGCGCCCTTCTGCTTGAAGGAGAGCCCCATGTTGAAGCCGATAACAATCATGAAGATAGGAATAGCCGTCCGCTCCCAGAAGACGCCTCCTATTAGACTCTTCAGCTCCCAAGTCAGACTATGGTCCAATACGACTAACGCAATAGCAAAGGCCTTCAGAGCATCAACTTGCCAGTACTTGACTCGCTTCTTCGGCTCAGAAACCTCAATTGGGACTCCTTCTATGGCCTGCGACATGGGAAAATCTGGACGCGGAATCAGTGATATACCATTTGGATTGAGCAATCATGGAAGGAGTGCTTCAACCTACTACTGAAGTCTATGAGGCTGCGGCGTAAAACGCCAGATTGATATCCTGTTTCATTTCTTTGCCACAGGGAGACCTTGTCCGTTGCAGCCTCCTGACGTCAATCTCGTCACGAATTTCCGTATCACATTATTCGTCATCCTATTCATTCTGATTTTCCTTAGCACAAGGCAGAGTAGTAGAACGCTTAGAGAGGCATGGCGACTGCCAATCATCTACCCAGATGAGAGCGAGGATTCTAAGAGGATGGTTAGGGAGCGGGAGTCGCTGCTCAGGACTCTTTCACTGAGATGGAGTCTGTTCACTCTGCTTGATTACTCCCTAGGGGTTTATATCATCTACGAGGCGGCCGCGGGTTCCGCCGCAGTAGTAGTCGGACCGGAATACTACTTCGCATATCATCTTCCTACGGCAATTGCTGTTTCATTTGTGGGTGGGTTGTTATTCGCGGTAGTCGTCGCCTGGATTAGAAGCCCATTCCGGTCGGGCAGGATAGAACCCCTGAAACACCTGTTGATGACACTAGATACACTAGTGACTGCCGCACAGACCGGAGATGAAGCAGTCGCTCTCGAATCCGAAGATATTCTTCTGAAACTTGTGAGGAAAGAGATAGACAGATTCATGGAGCATCGAGAAATGGGTGATGCAGAACGAGGCCGTCTGCTTGAATACCTCTCCAAGGAGAAGGGGGCCCAGGGACGAGCCGCATCCGCATTACTCTGGCCAGAATAGGGCTCCTTCCCGGAGTCACACCCTGGCGATTGCTTCTTTCAGCAGTGCTTCACCCCTCTTTGCGAGTTCGTCTGCGCTCTCCTGTGTTGATGCCTCGGAGAAACATCGCCAGAGGGGTTCTGTTCCCGAGGGCCTGACCAGAAACCAGCCATCATCGCAGATCAACTTGACACCATCAATTGTCACTCTGTTCTGACCTTCGGAGAGCTTGAGAAGACTCTTCATGACATCCTTCGTTCTCTCAGGATCAACAGGCACTTTGACTTTCGTGCTGAAGTAACGCGGCAGTTCAGATGCCAACTCGGACAGCTTCTTATTCTCAATCGCCATGATCTCCAGAACTTGTGCCGCTGTCATTGCACCATCTCGAACTGGTTGATGCGGTGTGTAGAAGATGCCACCGTTCTCTTCTCCTCCCAGTACGGCTCCAATCTCTTCGAGTCGATGTGAAACCTGCACACTGCCTACGACGGTCCAGTCAATCTCTGCTCCAGCGGCATTTGCAACGTCTTCAATCAGTCTTCCACTACTAACAGGCGTGACCAAGATAGAGCCCTTCTTCATCGATAGTACATGCGATGCCACAATCGCGAATGACTGGTCTCCCCAGAGGACGTTTCCGTTCTCATCAACGAAGGTGGCTCTATCTGCGTCGCCGTCATGTGCGATTCCGATGTCTGCCCCTACTGACTTGACGATTTGAGATAGGTATGACAGGTTCGAAGGAGTCGGTTCGGGATCGCGTCCAGGAAACTTCCCATCCAATTGCGCATTCAGAGAGAAGACTTTGCATCCAAGTTCTCTCAAAAGCTGTGGGGTTGCCAACGAGCCCACGCTATTGGCACAATCCACGACAACTCTGAGGTTCTGATTCTCAATTTCCTCGACATTGACATGAAACTTGATGGCATCGAGGTATGTTCTGATTGCTCCGTCATACTTGCGATAGACTCCGACATTTCTCCATTCAGCTGCTGCAAAATCCTTCTTGGAATATGAGGCTTCGATCTGTGTTTCGACCTCACGATTGACCTCGATTCCATTGCTGCCCATCACTTTGATTCCGTTGAACTCGGGAGGATTATGTGAGGCCGTAATCATTACACCTCCAACACAATCGAGTCTTGGAATTAAGAACTGCAGCGTCGGCGTGGGCGCCGGGCCGATATGAATCACCGTGCTGCCTGTCGAGAGTAATCCTGAAGCGACCGCGTGGACGAACATCCCACCTCCAAAACGGGAGTCTCTAGAAACTGCGAAGTTGCCCGGTCCAACTATACTTCCGACCGCCCTGCCAAGGTCAAGTGCCATTTCTACTGTCAAACTCTCGTTGATGACTCCTCGGACTCCGTTCGTTCCAAATAGACGGTCCACGCACTTCACCGCGGACGCACAGTTTCAGGCAACGACTTAAGAGTGTTGATGAGGGGTGCCGAAGAGGTTGTCACAATGCCAATCTTCGGACGCAAGAAAGACAGGGAGTATCAAGAGGCGGCAAGACTCCTTGCTGACGGCAAGACAGAGGCTGCAATAGGCGCATTGAGACCCTACTTGGAGAAGCATCCAACACACACCAATGCGATGGTTTCTCTTGCCATTGCATTGATTCAGATTCAGGAGAGTCCCTCAAAGGACTCGGAGCTGACAGTTGAAGCCCTACAGTTGCTGGATGATGCTGCTGGGTCGAGCCCAAAGGATCCAGTGCCACTATTCAACAAGGGAGTCTGTCTTCGTGATCTTGGACTCTTGGAAGACGCATTACAGTCTTTCGAGGCTGCACAGGAAGTAGAAGAGAGGCTTCCACTGGCAATCCTACACATGGCCGAGATCAACTATGAACTAGAGAGGTTCGAAAAGGCTGTAGAGCTCGCGAGATTGGCATTGATAAGAGACCCTGGCATAGAGGGTGCGCTCAACTGGGTTCCTGAAGCCATGAAGAAGGCAGGCTACATGGATGAGGAAGGAAATGTGACCAATGTGCCATGGGAAGAAGAGACTCCAGATGGATAACCTTAAATTCGCTCCTTATGGACAGAGCCCCGTTCTGAGTGGTCATGTCCCACTCGGTATGCCATCTTTGGTGATTTAATGTCGAGCAAAGGCGAACCAATGTATCGCGGTCACAAGCTTTCCGAGCTAGCTAAGATGAACATGGACTCGCTCATTGAGCTGCTCCCTACACGTCGGAGAAGGACTCTCAAGAGAGGCCTCCCATCAAGACAGAGAAAGCTCCTCATGAAACTCAGGGCAGCTAGGAAACAGATCCGAAAAGGCAAAGATGTCATTGTAAAGACCCATTGTCGCGACATGGTCATTCTCCCGGAAATGGTCGACCTCACAGTTGGGGTGCACAACGGCAAGGAGTTCGTCAAGGTGAAGATACTCCCTCAGATGATTGGACATGTTCTTGGCGAGTTCAGTGTCACTAACAAACAGGTTAGACATGGCAGCCCAGGTATAGGTGCTACCAAGAGCAGCGCATACGTGCCCCTGAAATAGAAGGGAATTGCAGCTTCTGCATTCTGTGGGGGCTAGGTCCTCTTAATCCTCAGGCCCAAAATCACAAGTATCATGATGGTTGCTGCACTGCCACTCACTGCAATCAACGTGAGAGGAATCTGGCCAACTGTGATTTCGTCATCTACAATGAAATTGTCTATTGCCCACTCTTTGTTTAGTGACACAATGAAATACTCGCAGGATTCCACATCTACTGTAGTATCTGTTGCTTGAATCGCTTGAGCGCCATCTATCCATACTGTGATCTGCCCTTCTGCTGTGCGCGTCACATCGATGTGCTTGATTCCTTGTTTTCCCTCATCGATGTCAAATGAACCGAGAGTTGTGTAGTCTGCGCCTACACGTCCTTGTATGGTGGTACCTCTTAGCAATCTCAATGCCGCAAATGTCGAATCAGGCAACACCACACGTTGAAGCTCAATGCAGTATCCATTCCAGTATTCAGGATCCGTACTCATGAAGAAGACTTTCGGAATGGCTCTCAACTCAATAAAATCGAGATCATATTCGATGTCAAAGCTCCATGTTCCTGATGTCACTGAGCTATCGTGATAGATTGTTCCAGGAATCATACACCCATCGCAGTCAACCGGAGTGCCCCCCACGACCTCCAGAGAATTATCGGCAGCCGACCACTCGCCATCAACTACTGTCCATCCATCATAGTTTCCATCTGAGAAATCGTCAGACCATTGAACCACCGCATCACATGAGTTGACTTGTACTGACACAAGAAGAACAAGCAATAGTCCAGCAACTAGAAACAGACGAACGAGAGAATTGACCCTTCTCATTTTGACGACCTCCTATCCTAGTCAGATTCAATAGGAAATCTCGGCTACAGGGCGGCCAAAGGAACCACCTATTCTCTAACAGCCAGCCAGCCGAGAATGCTCACTGCGGTTATTAATTAGATTTCGGAGCCAGCAAGAAACGTGCCAGTGGAGGTCAGAGGGCTTCTTCATGTGCTGAGGGTCGAAGATCAAATGAAGCAGAACTCTCTTATCTCAGGAGTACATCTAGTGTGTGGAATTCATGGGGGACTTGACTATGGAATACATAATGTTCTGGGAATACGACTCGGCAGATCACAATGTTGTGATGGAGAAGCTTAGGCAGTATCGGAATCAAGTGAAGAAGGATCCTGACAATCATGCAAAGTTCATCTCTAAGAACTACACAATGGTAGATGGCCCTGAGGGTTTCCAGTTGGTTGAAACCGACAATCCTGAGCATCTTGTCAACATCGTTCGCCACTACATGCCCGAGGTGCGCTTCAGATTCGCTCCAATTGTAGAATTGAAGAAAGTCGACCAAAAGAAAGAGTAGTCGGTCTAGACCACAAATGGAAGATGCGAGCACTAGAATTCGAAGCGGAGAATCTCTCCACTGTGCCTGTTGTAGAGGATCAGTACGACGACAAGCAATCCAAGTGCGATTGGAATGAGCGAAGACCGAAGGAGACTAGGTGATTCTGGCAGAACTTGATAAGTCACGAGTAGAGTAACTGCGGTGAATAGAAGAACAACTACAGTAATCCCCATTCGTGAGGGCCCATAGCGCACACCATATGGAGTACGATTGCCAGATTCGCACATTTCTGATACGGGATACTCTGAACGATTTCTGCACATAAAGACTCACAAGACAATCAGTTGCGATTCCATAGTGCACGCTGCGTAAAGATGATAGCCCGCTATGGTCTTTCCCTGATCTATGAACGAACTTGATTTGAAAAAGGCAACAAGCTATATCGCCCAAATCTACCAAGAAAGATACAGACCAAGTGCGAAGGAGTTCATTGAGAAAGCCGGGATGGAGGGCCCTATCATCGAAGATGAGATTGCATTGTTATTCAGAGTTCTCCTGAAGCTTATGAAACCAAAGAAGATTCTTGAGATTGGTATGAACATCGGGTTCTCCACCACATCCATGGCACTGGCGGTCAAGGAATTCGGAGGAAAAGTCACAACTCTGGAGATGGACTCTGAGGTAGTAGAAGTTGCTAAGAGAAGCTTTGAGAGGGAGGGTGTGATAGACAACATCGAGATTCTCATCGGTGACGCGTACGAGATACTGCCCACGATTGAGTCAGGGAGCTTTGATGTTGTCTTTCAAGATTCAACGAAACGTGGATATCCTTTGATGCTCGGTGAATGTCTGAGGATACTGAGAAAGGGCGGGCTGCTGCTCGTAGATGACACTCTTTGGCCAGTTATGCGACCTCGGGAAGAGTGGGACGATTCCTTTGTTGGAATTGACAGGTTCAATCGAATGGTTGTTGAAAACGACATGGAGAGTACGATTCTTCCCTTAGGAGAAGGTTGTACTATCGCAGTGAAGATCTAATTTCGAGTTTCGATTTCCAATCGTACTCGCTGCAGGATATGCTATGGGTTTTCTCGTTGCAGCGGTGCAAAGCTGCAACTTGTATCATTTCGGATTTGAGGAAGACTAGGGTTTAAAGCAGAGGATTAGTTCGTTAGACTGCAAGGGGAACATTCGTGGACTCAGTTGCACTTGTGAAGCATGGTGATAGTATCAGAGAAACTCTTGAGAAGGGACTGGAGCTCCTCGGAGGGTTCGGGGAGCTGAAATCCCCGGTCATTGTAAAGCCCAACATATGCACAATATCAGACAATACGGGCTTCTCAGTGACAGATGTGACAGTCGTAGAGGCTGTCGTAGAACTGCTTCTTGCGGAGAACGACAGCCTTCCGATTAGGATTGTGGAATCAGACAGTCAGAGCAAGTATACAGAAGAGGCCTTCGACAAGTTCGGCTACAGAGAGCTCGAGGCCAAGATGCAGGGTGCAGGATTCGATGTTTCTCTGATGAATCTGAGTCAATCAGAGATGCTTTCAACGGACTTCAAGGGCGACTACTTCGACGATCCAGAGCTGCCCGGTTTGGCCTTCGGGCCGGGTTACTTCATTTCGGTCGCCGTAGCCAAGACGCACTATTTGACATTCCTCACTGGAGCCCTGAAGAACCTGTTCGGACTGCTTCCGAGAAAGGATCAATCATTCTATCATCCTCACATCAGTGACGTAGTCGTCGACCTAGCTCGGCTTGTCCAACCGGACCTCTGCATAGTTGATGCAAGAGTTGGAATTGAAGGATGGAATGGCCCAATGACTCGAAAACTTGATACATTCATTCTTGGGCATCAACCAGTTTCTGTAGACGCCACCACGGCTCGAATCATGGGATTTGATCCTGAGAGAGTTCACCATTTAGTGGATGCAAGCAGATACAATCTTGGAACACTAGACCCGACTATCCTTGGACAGAATATTAAGTCAGTCAAAGTGAGATTCAATCCACCGGTCCCCGTCTAATTGACAGAAGTTTCGCATCATCTGGGCAATCATCTAGTAACGCATCAAGAGTATGGAACATGACACGTCTACTCAGAGTCTGGGTCGATTCAAAGCTCGGCTTCAATCACAGAGATATCGTCATCACTCTGTGCCCCAAGGTCTATTCGAACGGCGTGCTTGATTTGAGGGACCTCCCACACCGGTAGATTGAGTCTATTGTTAGCTTCATAGCTCTGAAGAATTCTCACCCCCTCAACGTCTACTGCAACCATGTCAGTGCCTGCCAAGATGTAGTTTGGTGACTCCAGATCTCCGCTTGTTGGACCGCCAGTCACGAACACCTTCCTGGCGTCCATGATAATCAGAGCAGGTTTGAAGTGGGAGGCGAGGTCTGCGATCTTCTGTTCAAGTCTGCGTGCATGCATCTTGAGCCGGTTTCCTCCCTTGATAGTGCCAACCAAGAGCTTCATGGCGCCAGTGAAACGAGCAAATCGGTGTGTCTTGAGACACGGTGCAAGAACAAGCTTGTCGTATCGCGTTAGCGCTTCCCCGACGTGTGCGTTCTTCATGTAGACGCCTTTGTTGAGATTCTGTTTTACCCATTCACTCTCGTCGAGGAAAGTCAGCTCTGCCCCATTCTCTTCTGCAACTGAAAGAAGACCATTCTTCTCTGCTACGTTTCTTGTATTGAGCGCGAACATCGATGACTCGACAATCCTCAGCTTTGAGGGCTCTGCTTTCAAGATTATCGTCATCAAGGCGCGAATGAACTGTGGGTCACTTGCTGCTGGAAATGGGTCAGCCGAGTTTAGGTTTGGCTTCAGTGTGACCTCATCACCCGGTTGAATGAACTTCTCTATTCCACCAAGCAGCTCAAGAGTGCGGTTGATATGCCTGTCCAGAGAACCCTCTGACCTTACTCTGGCAACATGCGTCTTTCCATTACCATCGTTCAAATCCGGGCCTCTCAGGCTCAGACTAAGTAGATGCTAAAGGTCTTGTTGTTTGGTGCAGGACTTCCTCACAACATCACTTGCATCTTTCTGTCAGCTTCCAGATTCTGCCTGACGATGTCAAGACCATGGTCGATGGCAAGGGCCTCTTTGTAGCACTCTGTGGCCCGCATTCTGTCACCCTTCTCCCTCAACACGACACCCAGATTGTTCCATCCCTTCGGATCCTCCGGAACTAATGCAGTATACTTCTCTAGGCATTCTATCGCTTCGGCCCACCTTCCTAGAAACCAGAGGGATGTACCAAAACGAAACAGAACGTGGGACTGATTTCGCTTCACAGATAGGCTAGATTGGTAGAACTCCGCTGCCCGCAGGTAGTTCTCTGCCTCGTAGCATAGGTCGCCGACGGCATTGATAGAATTCACAGCCCTCGGATTGAGGTCTATTGCAACGTTAAGACTCGTGCAGGCGGCATTATAGCGCGCGAGTTTGGCCTGACAGACTCCCCGCATCTCCCAGACTTCGAATAAGTCATCAGCAACCTCAAGAATCGAGGAGGTGACGGAGAGGACAGTACGACAATCATCCATTTGAGCTGCAGACTTTGCAAACGCCAGAAGTGCATCAATTTCTGTGCCACCCAGTTTCAAGTAATCCCCTAGTGTCCTTACTGCCTGCTCGAAAAGTCCTTGGGAGTAGTATAACATCCCAAGATTCTCCACAGGCTCAATCCATTTCTGAGCGAGATCTGCTGCACGTGCGAAGCACTCCATGGCCTCTCCAAAGGCCTCCGAATCTTGGTATACGAGACCCAAGAGATTCCAGGCCTGGTAGTGGGTGGGATCAGCATCGACTAACTCACGTAACGCTTCCTCGGCGGCATCCAGCTCCCCGAATCTCTTGAAGTGCTCACCTCGGCGGAACAGTGATGCTGATTCATCATTTGTGATGTCGTGCATTCTCAAACAACAACTAAACTAGTCGCCCAGACGGCGACTGTGGAGTACAATCTAATAATCGTCTTTAGCACTTTTGAATTAACACTGGTCATACCCGGATAGTAGGCAATGAATGGTGACTGGATGTTAGATCATGCAGATGGAAGTGAGAAAGAGCGGACGAGTCTACCGCTTTACAGATGGGCAACTGCAAGGAAAGGAATCAGCGGACACGGATAGACATCTTTGATTCAACCACCTGGTGCGCCCATGTCATTGAGCTCATATTCTCTTACGTTACTACATGCGATTTTAGAGAATATAATGAACTTGAACTGCGCAATGACACACGTAGAAGTCGTAAATCAGAGGGGATACTTCATTCAACTGTGACAGAAACAACAAGCCGGGTTTCGATAACCCGGATTCTACTCGACAGGCCGAAAGTCAGCTACAGAAACTCCTGTCTCTAACAAATCATTCAAGTGGAGGAGTTGTCCCACCTGAAAGCCGAGGCAAACACAATGTCAGAGCCCTTCAGAATACTACAGATTGGATTCGGTACGATTGGCAGAACGATTGCCAAAGCCATCATTGAGAGGTCGACCCTAGAGCTAGTGGGACTTGTCGACGTAAATCCTGACCTGCAAGGAATGATCGTAGAGGAGATCCTGGGGCTTGAAACCAAGTCACGAACTGAGATTGGTGATGATCTTCAGAAGACCATCGAAATGTCAGGTGAATCACCGATAGACGTGGCGGTGGTTGCAACAGTCTCCTCGCTGGAGAAGGTGGCGCCTACGATATCCACCTGTCTAGAGAACGAGATGGATGTCATTTCAATATGTGAAGAGCTATCATATCCTTTCGACCGTCATCCGCAGCTCACAAGGGACCTTGATGAGCTTGCCAAGAAGAAGGAGAAGACAGTCCTAGGGACCGGAATCAATCCTGGGTACCTGATGGACCTTCTACCAATCACGTTGTCAGCACCGACTCAGAGTGTGGACAGCATTATTGTCACGCGCGTGATCAACTCCAGTCACCGACGAGCTTCGTTCCAGAAGAAGATTGGAACTGGGATGTCACAGGAGGAGTTTAGAAAGTCCATCGACGAGGGCGTGATAACCGGGCATGTAGGTCTTGACGAGTCAATAAGAATGGTTGGGGATGCTCTGAACCTTGGGCTCGATCATGTCGAAGAGCTGCCTGTAGAACCAGTTTTAGCAGAGAAGGAAACCACAACACCCTTCGTAACAGTTCGTGAGGGAGATGTCCTCGGACTGAAGAGCAGGGCCGTGGGTAAGAAAGGCGTGAAGACTCTGGTCACACTTGACTTCTTTGCCTATGCAGAGGCCTCCCCGGAGTACGATGAGGTTAGAATCACCGGACATCCTGACTTGGTACAGCGTGTGGAAGGAGGGGTGCATGGCGATTTGGGCACAGTAGCCATGGTTGTAAACATGATACCGCTTGTTGCAGATGCACAGGCGGGATTGAAGACGATGAAGGACCTGCCGACACCACGTAACACTGAAAGAGTATGGAAGTAGCATTGTGTCAGAGGCCCTAACATCGAGGTG
>CAYFTD010000256.1:0-3213 GCA_964345915.1 uncultured archaeon | reverse complement strand
GCTGAAGTCCTTGGGGTGCTTCTCGTAGACCGCCTCTATTGTTGAGTAGTACTCGGACCTGTTCTTTATCTCATCGAGATGCTGCTCCTGGTCCTTGCTGGCTATGCTCTTTATCATCTGTAGCATCTCATCTTGAATGCTGGCCAGTGTCAAACAGACTTCTAGAATCTCGTGGATGTGCTTCGATTCTACAGCCATCTCTTCTGGAACCTGGTCCAAGAGACCCTTGAGGCGAGACACAAAGTCTGACATTCCCTGGTCTTCGAATATGGAGACTGCTGCCTTGATTTGTCTATGAGCCTCGTCCGCACGAGTCTTGATCTTCTTGTGCACGGCTGCAGAGGTAGTCAGGCTCATAAGCCGATCAAACGAATCTGCGGCCTGCTCCAACTCGTCTGGAGGTGTATCGCGTAGATTCTGAAGGAGCGCAAGTTCCTCATCAACTGGAACTCCTATTGACTTTGCCTGTTCGAATGAGTCCTCTAGCTTTCCAACTTCTACCTTCAGCTGTTCAATGACCTTGGCACTGATCTTCTGCTCATAGATCTCAATCATCTTCCTAGCAATTGCGGGGAGGCTGAAGACGGTATCAGCTGCAACGCCAACGCTATTTAGCTCACTGATCGCCTCTTGGACTTCCTTTGGAATCTCCACGCCTGCACCCATCAGTTTGGCCGCAGCGAGTCTTATCTTTACACCCAGCCTGTACCGTAGGTTCTCGAGAGAGTCCTTGGCCTTGGCAAGGACTGTTTCCTTGATAGTCCTCATCTCCGACTTTATATCGCCAAACTCATTCTGTTTCTCAATTCGGGCCAGTCCCTCGTCAAGTTCGGTGATAATCGGTAGGAAGATCTCTGCATATGCAGGCTTGACAGTCTGCAGGTCTTCTACAATGACCTCAATCTCCTGCTGACAAGCCTCTCGGAACGTTGCAACTCCATCCTCAACAGCAGTGCGCAGGTTTGCCAGGGACTGGAGTAAGAAGACTATTCCTCCCTCGAGGTCCTCAACCTTCGGCGCTTTCTTGCTTAGCTGCGCATAGTCGAGGACTCTGTCCGCTGATGTAGCGAGTTCGTTGAAACGGGCTATGTATTGCCTAATCGTGTCAATGAGATTCTTCCTGTATTCCTCTCTCATCCTGCTGGCTTCTACGTAAGTCTTGACCATATCATCTATGCCAGCTTTCTTCAAGCCCTTCTTGGCCTTGGCGAGCCACTTTCTTACTGTCACTATGTCCTCGATTCCAGTGTCCTCGGGCACGTCGGTAGCTTTCTCAACCTCATCGAGTACTTCCTCGACGTGATCTTTGATTGAGATTTTTACCTGTCCCTCCCACTCAACCATCTTCTGATACGATGATAGGAGACTTGCGACATCATCGGCTTCAACGCCAACTGATGGTGCCTCAGGGATTACTTCATCAGTTACAGGAATACCACCTTCAACAATCTTGGTTGTGACTTCATGTTTCATGTTGATTATACGGTCTCGAAGCATGTCTGATATCTTCACCTTTGCAGAGTGAAGCTGGTTTTCGAGAGCGATGAGAGATGTGAGGTTTGAAGTCTTTGAAGCATCTCTTCCGATTACTCTGAGCTGCTTTGAGAAATCCATTGGTAGATCAAGTCCTAGACGAGATGCGGTTTCTACGGATGCTTGAAGTGACTCAACCTCAGTCGTCAAGGAGGTCACTATCATCTTTCCTACTTCGTCCTTTCGTCCATCGAGATACGTACGTTCTAATCTCAGCTTTTCCATAATGGCCATTAAATCTCCCACTGAGAGATGCGCTACTTCGTCGTTGGATGTGGTCGTTGCCACTTCTCCCCTATCGATTGTCACGTGTCTCTCGTAGGTTTCGACAATACGCTTGTTCTCATCTAGCAGCTCCTTGCCTTCTTTTGCTAGGTCCTGATGAACACCCAAGCAAAGCTTGGAGAAGTTCTTGGCGAATGTCCTGAGAGTTTCAAGGTCCTTTGCATCACCAGTCCCGGTTGATGGGAAGGTCAATGCTGAGATAGCTTTTGCTTCCTTGGGCTTCTGAGCCTGCAGCTTGGGAAGTACAGCCATTGTGTCTCTGTGTTCTTTCCTCAACATGTCCGAGAAATCTCTGACAGACTTCATGAAGTCCTCTTCTAGGTTACTCTGCACCTTATCCATCTGAGAGGAAAGCTTCCTCTTCTTCATGAAACCTGCAGTCGCCACATCACTCTCCAGCTTCGAGAACTTTGCCAGAGTATCATAAAGATGGCGCACGCTACGGTCGGCCTGATCCTCTAGTGCCTTGTTCAGTGATGTGAGAGTACCCTTTATCTCCGCGACCTTGTCGATTTCTCTTCTCCAAGCATGACTGTCCAAAACGGCTACCTCCTAGCTAGGGGCTAGCTCTGTTCTATTTTTCGAGCTATGGTTATCAGCAGGCTTTAGTTTATGAATGAATGGCCTACCAACCTCTTGGAACATAGATGACTCGATTCCTGACGGACCTTAAGTGCTTTTTTCGAATGGACTCGTTGGTAGAACGATGACTCTCCTAATGCCGATTGGAAAGAGCCATAGTCTTCTGAAGTTTCCCTTCTTGCACCCAGGGCAGGCCGAGAGGAATGAGTCTGAAGTGACTGTGATGCTGAACAGTCCGGAGGTGGAAACCCAGTTCCAGGCCAAGAGGGATGGGAGGTTCGTGGACCTGGGTAGAATTCTGGACATCCTGAGGTTTTCGAGGGTGGGTGTCGGTGTCGTCGGTCGTGATCACGAACAGGCAGACATCACTGAGGAGGTCAGGCCATGAACGGAGGGATTCCTGGAGAAACGGATGCGAACCCGGAAGGATTCCGTGAAGGGAAGGTGTTTGCGAAATGAGAAGGAAACGGACCACTATCACGAAGACAAGAATACAGTCCCTGCTACCCAATGGAGTCTCAGTTGCAATCATGATGCTTGGGGTTGCAGTCTTTGTCGATGATCTCCATGACTTCATACCTGGTGCAGAGTTCTTCCATTTGGCTACCAGACTTCGAACCTGTGGATGTGGCTGGGTTCCGTCTGCATCATCTGTTCATTGGCCTGGTCATGATCATCTTCGCCGGCATCATGCTGATAGGTCTAATTACGCACAGATTGACAAGAGGTGACAATATCTAATGGGAAAAGGATGCAAGGTCCACCATGGTCCACGTGGAGGACGCTTCTATCGCAAGAGGAAGAAGGGCGGCG
>CAYFTD010000255.1:0-3536 GCA_964345915.1 uncultured archaeon | reverse complement strand
AATATGTCTATGCGGGCCAGTCGCAGAGAGAGTCTATTTCGACAGTAATTCTCCCACTTCTTTGGCATACTTCCTCATCTGTGTGACTGCCAAGCCCATGGAAGTCAGATCCTTTGCCGAGCCCATCAAAAGGAACTCACCGGCTTGTGACAGAACTGCAAAGCCCTGCTGTCCTCTGACCGTGACCTCGAAGAGACCTCCTAGCTCCAGCTTGCCTGCAGCCATCTCGCCAGTCATTAGCAGTGCAGCACTGACAGCTGCCATCAAATCGGGATCTGCATCAGAATCCTCTGTGGCGAAATAAGCCAGCTTCACTCCTTGCTTGCTTACCACCGCGATAGCATCTAGATCTGCATAATTCGTGAGACCCATCAAGAGCTCAACAAGCTCCTTCTCCTTCTGGGGGTCAAGATGTTGTGACATGTTCTCTTGCTCCTTGTCTGCGTCTGTTGAACTCATTACTTTGCTACGAGTTTCTTCTTCTTTTTGGCACCCTTGGCAGGCTTCTTCGCACGTTTCTTGGGTGCTTGAACGGTTTCTGACCTGAAGAAGCTTATCAGGTCCCCCAGTCTCTCTTTCATTTCCTGTTTAATGGGACTGAGGATTGCCTCCGGTGTACCCTTGAGTAGCTCGATGCCAAGCACCCTTCCTTCTTTAACAATGACTCTTGGAATGAAGCCTTCCGCCATGAAAGTGCCCTCTGGCGGGTCTTTCACCTTCTCGAACTTCCTCTCTACTTTCTCCTGACCAAACACAGAAACCTTGTGCTCTGCTACCGTAAACAACTCATTATATACGATCAGCAGTTCTCTCTGGTATCCTTCTGGAGGGTCAGTGTCCTGCAACTCCTGAATCATTGAATCTATCTCAGAAGAGGTCGCTGCAACTGGAGGTGGAGCTGCAGGGGCAGCTCGAGCCGCTGCCGGTTTGGGGGGTGGAGGCTTGGCAGCCGCTGCTGGCTTTGGTGCTGCAGCTTTTGGCTTCGGTGGTGGGGCCGAAGGGGCGGCTTTGGCAGCAGGCGCTTTGGTCTTGGGTTTTGGTGGGGACGGAGGCGGTGCTGGTTCTCCAGGCTTCAGGACTCGTGTGGCTGCTGTGGTTCCATCGAGGGCTGTGAAGAAAGTTGGTGGCTCTTCACCCTCGTCGACTGCTCTCACTTTGAAATGGAATCCGTATTCAGTTCTCAGATTGGTCGCTACACGTGCTCCGATGAACTTCCGTCTGATTCCTGCTTGGTTCCCCTTCCACAGATAGATCGACTTGGTTTCATCATCGACCACACAGACTACCTTTTGAGAGTCTAGGTCCGCCTTTGAAAGTTCCACTTCTTGGAGGGTCCCATCCTCCGAAACCTCATACCCGATGACCATTGCTCATCACTACGGTTCGTTTTGTCCTCATTGTCTTCTTGTTGTCAAGTTCTTTCGCGCCAGTGCAGGACTTGAGCATTCGAAGACTACCAAAGATAGGGTCATCTCTGTGGACAGCTGCATATCGCTACTTGTGATATATGAGACTTGTTGTGTTGGATTCTCGAGTTTCACGTTGAGTGATGAAACTGTGTCGATTTCCAGTCGGGTGGAGAATCCTTATCTACCACCAGCGAACATGGCTTACGTTGGTAAAAATGACGCAGCAGACTCTATCGGCCTTGTACGATGAACACATCGTGAAGGCCAAAAAACTGAGCGTTCCTCAGTTGATTGCTGGTTTTGTTGTTTCAACGTTAATCATGGTTGGGTCCACTTGGGGCCTTCTGTACGTGCTCTCCTTCTTCGAACTCATTAGTCTATCCATGTCGAATCTTGGTCCATACACATTGGTTATGCTGATAGGGTCTATAGGAGCCACTTTGGTCGGAGGTATTCTCTGTCTTATACTTGTCAAGTTTCCTCGGTCGGCCTCGTTGCCATTGAGAATACATAGATTCTTCAAACGTGGCACTGGCGAGTACTTTGTCAGTCCTGATACTGTGGACCAGAGCATGGGAACAGTGCTCAGAAGGTCACTCTATGGCTCCGTTCTTGTGGTAGGAATCGCCCTCACGGTAATGGGGTTCGACCTCATGGTAGTTGCGGAAACTGCCGACATTGTGTACTTCGGTGGTTGGGTTGTCATACTGTCCACAGCGATTCTTCCAATTACTGTCCTCGCTCTCTACTATGGTCCCTGGGTGATCAAGGACGCTGGACTCTTTCATCTCGACCTCAGAGACCGCTCCTTGAGCAACGTTGGCGATGATTTGGAAGACATACTTGAATTCTTTGCAGGCGTGGATATCGTCCTCGTCTGGTTGGAGCTGACCTTGACCACTGGTTTCGATGCCCCTTGGCTTCCCATCTTCATAATCTTGGTTGCGCTAGGTCCACTGTTCTCCATTGTCATGAACTTCACTTTGATATTCATGTATGTGAAGAACAGAGCCACTTCGAAGATGATTGAGCTTCTTGTGGCAGAGTATAAGATTCCTGACATGCTTGGCTCTGGAGAAACCATACGGGACAGAGTCCTGACTACAGTGGAACGAGGACTTGTATCTGCAACAACCGCAGACGTACAAGTTCCAATGGAGGACGTTTCAGGGGAAGACGCTATCACCTAGACGCGTGGGGTACTATGGGTCGTCGTCGAGTGCTAATGCTCTCTCAGGCATAATGTTGAAGTGGACATTTGACCCGACCTTTGACTTCAAGGCACGACCCATAGAATCATCGGTAATTAGTGCCACTAGGGTTTCTCCACTGATTTCCATTGTAACCTTAAATGCCCCCACTTGAGGTACAACCGACACGACCTTTGCGTTGCCCTGTCCGTCTTTAGGCGTCAAGGAAACATGCACATCCTCTGGCTTTACTGTGAACTTCACCTCTGCCCCTTTTGGCCTACCACCTTGAATCCAGAATCTACCGCCATTAGACTCGACAAGAATCTGGTCCTTGGATGAGTCAATCACAGTGCCGTTCAGGACATTTCCACTCCCAAGGAACCTGGCCACGAACTCACTCGTCGGCCTGTCATAGAGGTCCTCCGGATAACCGACCTGCCACACTCTTCCCTCATTGAGTATCGCAACTCGATCCGAAATGGCAAAGGCCTCGTCTTGGCTATGAGTAACGTAGATTGTCGTGACTTCTAGCTCCCTTTGTATTCTCTTTATCTCTGTTTGCAGACGTTCTCTGAGCTGAGGATCCAAAGCTGATAGTGGCTCGTCTAGAAGCAGCAGGCTTGGCTGTTTCGCAAGCGCCCTTGCTAGTGCAATCCGCTGGCCCTCGCCGCCGCTGACTTCGCGGATCTTCCTGTGAAGGAGCCCTCGTATCCCGAGGAGGTCTGCGAGATACTCAACTCGTTCCACAGTAGCCTCTCGACTCCAATTGGCCATCTCCAGTCCAAACGCAATATTCTGATACACATTCATGTTCGGGAACAATGCGACTGATTGAAATACCATTCCAACGTTCCTGTCCCTCGGAGAAGATTGAGTCACATCCTGCTGGTCAAACAAGATGCGGCCAGATTCGGGTGAGATGAAGCCGGCCACC
>CAYFTD010000254.1:0-4311 GCA_964345915.1 uncultured archaeon | reverse complement strand
CCATGGCAGCAGCTATATTCATGTTGTGCAAAGGGGTGGCAACAATTGAGTAATTCGATGTATGATGAGATAAGCGCTGCATGGGCTGCTGAGGTCAACAACGAGGGACTACAGAATCTGGAGGATCTGAAGCTCAGCAAGATGGTGAAGTACCTCTCTGAGGTGCGATTTGCTCTGACTGAAACCTCTGCAGAGAATCAGCTCCAGGCCGACCTACTCACAGAGGAGGCCCTTAACCTCGAATTCATGCTCAAAGACTTTCTGATGCTACGAAGAACCAAGATAGTCAAAGCTGCATTGACGCAGAAACGCCCCAGTGGAGGAATGGTTCTTCCCGAGGAAGAGCTCTACAATCGTCTTCTACGAGGTATAGAAGGACATCTCGATTTCATCAAGGAGTCGCTTACCGGTATGCCATCCTCCACACTGAAACGGCCAAGAGCTGCTGATCCCGGAGTGTCAAAGACCTCTGAGGACTTGGAATATGTTCTCGTCAAGTTCCTACGCCCAATTGAGGAAGCATTCCTCGGTATGGACGAGGCACCCTACGGCCCCTTCAAGAAGGAAGACATTGCTACAATCCCCGCTGCAAATGCAAGACTGTGGCTTCAGGATGGCACAGTGACTAGAGTGGTGCCAAACAATGAGGGTCGTTAGTGATGGATGAGCACTCCATAGCCCGACAACTCACTGAACTTCTGGAACAATTGGACTCAACACGTTTGTCAATCGAGCAGAGTCACGAGAAGTTCAGAGTGGCACTGACGGGAGTTCTCCGGCTTCTTAGTGGGGATGACGCCACATTGAGCGGGCTCAAAGGGAGCCCAGAGGACTTGAAGGGCTATATCCTCAAGTTAGCTGCTGAATTAAGTCAGGATTCAACCAGTCGATGGGAAGACCTGAGATCCCAGCTAGCAGCGGTTCTTTCCCAGATTCGAGAAGATTCCGACAGAAAATCCTAAGAGAGGGCATCACTCTGTTCTTGCCATGCACCCTAGAGTACAATGGCTCATCTATCTAGCAGTCATAGTCTGTTCAGTCCTTGCCATATGGGGTGGAATGTCATATCCTCTCAGCACCCAGGGACTGCCATACATCATTCTTTACGAGCTGGGAGTCTTCATCGGCATATTCTCTCTTCTTCTCCTAATACACTACAAGGCTCTGCCAGAGGGCTAGACCAATCTCAAAGTCCTACCATCTAGAGTCAAATGACCAATCGTGGTTTGTCATGCAAATCCGGCTCCCACAACTGCTTACTCTTAATGCCACCTTTGCAAACTTTTAATATAGGCTCCGAATTCGCTGTGCTATCCAGCCACATTGTCATTCATGTCTTGGTGGTGTATTCATAATGGCCGAAACGGAAGAGAAACCTGGTCCGCCAGTCACCCTGATTGATCCAATTGACATGTCAACACTAGACCCGAAGTTTCGAGATGAGATAAGCAGCATGCCAAATGGGGAGGAGCTTTCCGCTTGCTTTGCTTGTTCAACATGCACTGCTGCATGTCCCATTGCCAACCAGTGGGACTACAAGCCTCATCAGCTTATTCGAATGATGCTGCTTGGAATGCGTAGCGAGGTCTTGTCCAGCAAGGAAATCTGGGAATGTCTGACCTGTTTTCAATGCCAAGAACGTTGTCCTCAGAAGGTGCGTGTCACCGACATCATCTTTGACTGCAAGAATCTGGCATCTGAGGAGGGCATTGTACCTGAGAACATTCTCGCGCTTGGTCAGTCACTAATTGAGAAAGGCCAGCTGTATGAGGTCATCAACGACTGGGAGCGCGAGGACTTGGGTCTCGAGCCGGAAGTGCCAGGACTCTCGACGGATGATGTGAAATCAATTCTGAAATCCACCAGAACTGGCAGGCTAGTGAGGGGTGATGAGTAGGATGCCAGTCTACAATCTGTATATGGGCTGCAGCGTCCCAGCAAACTATCCAAACTACGAGGCTGCCATGAACAAGGTGGCCCAAGCTCTCGGCATGGACCTAGTCTATATGGAGGATGTTGCATGCTGTGGGAGCCCAAACCTGCGCGCAATCGACTATTTCGGCTGGCTACTTGTTAATGCACGAACCTTGGCTATTGGAGAGAAGAATGGCAATGACATAGTCACGCCATGCAATGGTTGCTTCGCCTCCTTGAAGGATGCTCTACATCATCTCAAGCATGACAAGGATGACATGAAGAAGGTCAACGCGGAGCTGAAAGCATCTGGTCTTCGACTCAAGGGAACAATCAATGTGCGTCACTTCATAGAAGCACTGTATTCGGATATCGGAGTCTCAGAGATCCAGAAGAAGATCACTAGACCCCTTGATGGTGTCGGAATAGCAATTCACTACGGATGTCATCTACTCCGTCCTGCTGATGTGACCGAATTCAGTCCTGAGATACTCCAAGAGCTCGTCACAGTAACGGGCGCCTCTGTGGTCGACTATCCGTTGTGGAAACAGTGCTGTGGAGCGACAGTCCTGCCAGTCAATGAGGAACTTGCGATCAGACTGGCTCGTGACAAACTGAAGTCCATGAAGGAATATGGAGCTGTTTTCATCACAGTAGTATGTCCAGCCTGTGGGAACCAGCTTGATCTCCAGCAGCTCGGTCTCAAGGACACGTATGGGGAGGTCTACGACTTGCCAGTTCTGCTCTATCCGCAGATTCTGGCACTAGCCATGGGGATGGATGAGGAAGAAGTAGGTCTTGGAATGAACCGAGTCGCTGCTGATCCAATCTTGGAGCATCTTACTAGCTGAGGTGAGCGAGTACTTGTCCAATCCTGTACTAGTCATTGGTGCCGGCGTGGCAGGAATGACTGCAGCCGTTGAATTATCAGACAACGGAATACAAACGATACTGGTTGACAGGCAGTCCACTATAGGTGGCAACTCACTCAATCTCTACAAGGCCTTTCCTAGCGATGACTGTTTCTACTGCTTCCAAGGTAATAGTTGGCGCCCTGGCATCCGAAAGTGTTTCTATCGGAGTGCCATGATTGACCAACCCAATATTGAACTCATGACCGATACCATGGTGAAGGAGATATCCGGAACACCAGGCAAGTTCTCAGTCAAGCTTGAGGTTGGTCCCAAGTACGTAGATGCCAAGAAGTGCATCATGTGCTGTGTCTGTACAGAGCTATCACCGGCATTTCAGATGCTGTCGCCACAGTGTCAACCACAGGCAGTCATTCTTGACCCAGAGAAGACTGACGATGGCGCCAAGAAGGCCGAAGAGGAATGCCCAACCAAGGCAATCAATCTGAGTGCCTCCTCGTCTGAGAAGAGCGTCGAGGTTTCAGACATCGTGATAGCGACTGGTTATCATGAGATGCAACCTGTGACCATAGATGAGTATGGCTACGGAAAGGTCCCCAATGTAGTGACTCAGCTGGAACTGGCAATGATCCTTGATCCTAACGGTGAATCCTCCGGCGCCTTGTTGCGTCCTTCAGATGGGGCTCAGGTCAAGAATGTAATGATGGTCCAATGCGTAGGGAGCAGGGACGAGAACTACTATCCGTTCTGTTCCAAGATATGTTGCGTGTTCGCGCTCAAGCATGCTAACATTGTGACCAATGAGAGAAACGACACACAAGTCAACGTCGTCTACATGGACATTCGTACGTACGACCGACATGAGCGATACTACCGCGAAGCACGTGAGTCGGGAGTGGAATTCATCCGCGGCCGCGTGACCCTGGTGGAGCCACGAGAAGACAATACGATTGATGTCACTGTCTATGACTCTCTGCTAGACAAGTACCTCAGATACAATGTGGACCTCCTTGTACTATCATCTGCCCTAGAACCGTCAGATGGGGCAGACAAGTTGATAGAATCCCTCGGTCTCAACTTGGCAAGTGGCTATGTGGGGCCCGCAGATCCGGCCTCCGAGGACGAGGTTGTAGCCGCTGATCATGTGTATGCATGCGGCACTGCACTTGGCCCTGCCGAGGTTCCCGAGAGCGTCAATCAGGCTAGGGCCGTAGTCAGCAAGATCCTTCAGAGCAGGAGATGATGAATAGTGGGCGATAGGTCGACAGTTCTTCTATGCACCTGCGGAAAACAACTTCAGCTAGACTATGACTTGCTCGGCAAAGAGATTGGCAAGCTAGACTTGGCCAAGTCTGTAGTCACACACGACCTGGTCTGCCAGGAAGAAGGACTCGAGGCCATTGCCAAGCTTATTGACAGCACCGATGGGCGAGTTGTGATTGCTGCCTGTACCAGTCAGAAGATCCAACCACGAATCGATCAATACCTTCAAGCTCTGGGCAAGGACCCCTCAAAGATTGTTTAC
>CAYFTD010000253.1:0-6175 GCA_964345915.1 uncultured archaeon | reverse complement strand
CATCCGGAGGAAGTGAGTGAGCGCGAAACAACTCTCTTTCGTGTGGTCAGGACAGGTCCCAAGATCAGGTTGAAGGTGGCTACTCGAGACGAGGTGGAAGAGTACTGGGGCTTTGACGTAGTGAGTACGACGAGTCTTATCGAAACACTTCAGAACTCTTCTACAATGACCCGAGTAGTCTTCTCAAGAAACGCGGCTTCTTATGCCAGCTTGGAAGATGAGATCAAATCGACAGTGGGCAACACCAAATCAGTCCTTGGTGTGTTCGGTGGACCAAAACATGGAGTGAACGAGCTTTTCCCTGACAAGAAGGGAGAGCTAAAGAAGCATGTCGACTTCTGGGTGAACACAATCCCTGGGCAGGGCACAGAAACAGTCCGTCTTGAGGAGGCCATCCTCGCGAGTTTGGCACTAATCAACAAGTCTGTTGGAGCCTTGATTGCTCGACCTGGCTTTCACAAATGAGTGTCGACAGCGAAGCTTTTCCATACCCGTGAGTTTTATAGACACAGACCTGATGACTTGGGGAGAAGAATCTGCAGTTTAGAAAAGGGGCACAATCGGTTGATGTCTGAGAGAGTAAGACGCCTGAGAGAACAGAGTGTTGGCACGAAGCCCTACATATCAGTCGAGAGAGCGAAGCTAATCACTGAGTTCTACGAGAGCGATACCGCAGACAGTGTTTCAGTACCAGTTGCTCGTGCTCTCGCGTTCCAGTACATCTTGGAGAACAAGAGAATCTGCATCAACCCTGGAGAGCTGATTGTTGGTGAGAGAGGCCCGGCACCCGGAGCTACCCCCACCTATCCTGAGCTCTGCTGCCATTCTCTCCAAGATTTGGACATTGCAAACTCAAGAGAGAGTACACCGTTCCTTGTTTCGGATGAGACCAGAGAAATATACAGAAACAAGGTCATCCCCTTCTGGAGAGGCAAGACCATACGCGAGCGCGCCTTCGCGTCAATGTCAGATGAGTGGAAGGCCGCATTTGAATCCGGTGTCTATACGGAGTTCATGGAACAGAGGGCTCCAGGCCACGCAATCCTGGACGACAAGATCTACCATCGGGGCCTGCTAGACTTCAAAGAGGACGTCAAGCAGAGCTTGTCAAAGCTCGACTATGACAATGATTCGGATGCAAAATCAAAGGAGGAAGAGCTGAAAGCTATTGACATTGTAGCTGATGCATTGATTACATTCGCACAACGCCACGCCAAGAAGGCAAGTGAGCTTGCTGAGTTGGAAGAAGACCCTGTCAGAAAGAAGGAACTACTGAGAGTCGCCGAAATATGCGCTCACGTTCCAGCCAATCCGCCCAGGGACTTCTGGGAGGCTCTGCAGTCTTACTGGTTCATTCATCTTGGAGTCATTATCGAGCTGAATGTATGGGACTCGTTCAACCCGGGCCGGCTTGACCTCAATCTGTATCCCTTCTACAACAGAGAACTTGAGAGGGGCTCACTCACGAGAGAGTTCGCAAAGGAGCTTCTACACTGTTTCTGGATCAAGTTCAACAATCAACCTGCTCCTCCCAAGGTAGACATCACGCAGGAACAGAGTGGCACCTATCAGGACTTCGCTCTGATCAATGTGGGAGGGGTCACAGCTGATGGCGTTGATGCAGTCAACGAACTCTCGTATCTCATCCTTGAAGTGATGAATGAGATGCGGCTTATCCAACCGAGTGTCTGTGTTCAACTCACCACCAAGAACCCTGACAAGTTCTTGAGAGAAACAATCGAAGTCATCAAAGAGGGCTTCGGCCAACCTTCGGTCTTCAACACTGACGTAATCATCCAAGAGTTCACTAGACAGGGAAAGTCCATAGAAGATGCCAGAGCTGGGGGACCAAGCGGCTGTGTCACGATTAGTGCATTTGGCAAAGAAAGTTGTACGCTCACTGGCTACTGCAACTGGCCAAAGATTCTTGAGATAACCCTCAACAATGGTGTGGATCCAAGGACTGGAAAGCAAGTCGGTCTAAAGACAGGAAGCCCCACCACCTTCAATACGTTTGATGAACTCATGGAGGCTTTCAAGGCTCAGCTAAAGTACTTTGTTGACATCAAGATAGCGGGAAACAGCATCATTGAGAGGCTCTACGCTGAACATATGCCGACACCTGTCATGTCGCTGGTCTTTGATGACTGTATCAAGAAGGGTAAGGACTACCACGATGGTGGTCCAAGATACAATTCCACATACATCCAGGGTGTTGGAATGGGCACTACCACGGACTCGCTTTCAGCCGTGAAATACCATGTCTTCGACAAGAAGAATCTCTCCATGGAAGAACTCCTTGATGCACTTAGAAGTGACTTCAAGGGGAGCGAACCGATTCGTCAGATGCTTGTGAACAAGACTCCAAATTACGGTAATGACGATGACTACGCCGACAGCATTGCCCAGGCCGTCTTTGATGCCTACTTTGACGTATTGGACGGGCGCCCAAACACCAAGGGCGGGGAATATCGAGTGAACCTCTTGCCCACAACTGTCCACATTTACTTCGGACAAGTCACAGGTGCAACACCGAATGGGAGAAAGACCGGCAAACCACTGTCTGACGGTGTTTCTCCATCGCACGGGGCTGACACTAACGGGCCTACTGCAGTGATTAATTCAGTTGCGAAAATTGATCATGTGCGCACAGGTGGGACTCTTCTGAACCAGAAGCTAATGCCTGAGATACTCGCCGACCGGGCAGGTCGGAAGAAGCTTGGACATCTGATTCAGGCCTATTTTGCGCTTGGAGGACATCATATTCAGTTCAATGTGATTGACAGGCAGACTCTCCTTGAAGCCCAGCAGAAACCAGGGGAATACCGAGACTTGATTGTGAGAGTGGCCGGGTACAGTGACTACTTTGTGAACATTGGAAAGGCCCTGCAGGATGAGATCATAGCTCGGACTGAGCACCGATACTTCTGAGAAGCCAATCTCGCCCTTTCTGATATGCAGAACAACCCCTCTATTCAGGTCGATAGGGCTCCTCACAACCGTGTTTTGGTCAGTGGGCAAGTTTTAAAAACGGAGTTCTGCTTGGCGCGCGCTGTAGTAAGAATAGTTCAGTCCTGAAACTAGTGATATCCGAAAGCCAGATTGACTGGGCTGCAAAACTACAGGTGATCTCAAATGGCCCATAGAAAGAAGCATTCACCAAGAAGAGGCAGTCTTGCCTACCTGCCACGAGGCAGGGCGTCGAAGTTTTTGCCCAGGATCAAGAATTGGCCTTCCTGGGAAGGTGAGGATGCAAGACTACTCGGATTTGTAGGGTACAAGGCAGGCATGACCCATGCAGTGATGAGCATACAGAACCCAAACAGCCCGTTCAAAGGCCAGGAAACAGTCATCCCTGTCACAGTGATCGACACGCCGCCAATCAGACCTTTTGCCATCCGCGGTTACGCCAAAACACCCTACGGTCTCAAACTTGTGGCTGAAGTATTGGCGGAGAACTTGTCAGACGACCTGCGAAGAGTGAAACCTCCGCCGAAGAAGTACAAGTACAAAGCCAAGATGAAGGAGTTTGAGTCAAAACTCGACACATTCGCTGAGATTCGCATGCTGATTCATACCCAGCCGAGAACCGCAGGGGTATCTAAGAAGAAGCCGGAGATCAGTGAATACAAGGTCGGTGCTCGTAGCGTTCAAGAAGCATTTGAGTACGCCAAGAGCGTGCTCGGCACTGACGTGCGTGTGGCTGACATCCTTCGAGAGGGGACCCTAGTAGACTCCATAGCAGTGACAAAGGGACATGGATTCCAGGGTCCTGTGCGCCGTTGGGGCGTCAGGATACTTCAGCACAAGTCACGCAAGACGAAGCGGGGTGTCGGTTGTATCGGTCCTTGGTCTCCGACAAACATACGATACAGCGTCCCTCGACCTGGTCAGACGGGTTATCATACTCGTACCAGTTTCAACAACGAAGTCCTGAAGATGGGTGAGAGAGGAGAAGAGATTACCCCATCCGGTGGCTTCGTCAATTACGGGATGATACGAGGCGACTATATAATGCTCTGGGGGTCGATTCCAGGTCCGGTAAAGAGACCTGTGAGACTCAGATTTGCGATTCGACCGAAGAGATCTCATCTTGGACAGGTCACCCAGGTGAGCTACATCAGCACGACATCGAAACAGTAGTGGGAGGGTGATCAGTGATGAAGAGCGTAAAGACGTACTCCTTGAAAGGGAAGGCCGGTCCGAAGATAAAGCTCCCAAGACAGTTTGATGCCCCGTACCGTCCGGATATAATCAAACGGGCTGTGTTGTCAGTTCAGTCCAAAGGACGCCAACCACATGGTGTTGACGAGCTAGCCGGAAAGCGCACCACTGCTGAGAGCTGGCAGACGGGTCACGGGCGGTCGAGGATGCCTCGGGTCAAAGGTGCTGGCACCCCCGCGGCCAGCAAGGCGGCATTTGCTCCCGGAACCGTTGGTGGAAGGGTGGCACATCCCCCTGAGGCAAGGAAAGTCATAATTGAGCGAATCAACAAGAAGGAGAATCGACTTGCTATCCGTTCAGCCATCGCCGCATCTGCGAACAAGAAACTCGTCGGTGCCAGAGGACACAAGATCGAGTCAGTTCCAGAAGTCCCCTTGATTGTCAGTGATAAGCTCGAGTCTTTGACAACGACAAAGGAGATGCTAGAGGTGGTCACTTCACTAGGCCTTGAAGATGATCTAGAGAGAGCCATCAGGGGCCGTGGAGTGAGGGCCGGCAAGGGCAAAATGCGCGGACGCAAGATGAAGACTCCGAAGTCCTTCCTAGTTGTGGTGGGTAAGGACTCGGGCATAGGCATGGCAGCACGGAATCTGCCTGGCGTTGACGTTTCTGAAGTGCATGCCTTGAATGCTCATGTGTTGGCACCCGGAACGCACCCAGGACGACTTGTGCTATGGACTACTTCTGCCATTGAGCGCCTTGAGAAAGAAGCCCTATTCATGTGAGGTGAGTGAGAATGGATCCAAATCAAGTAATCATTCGTCCTGTAGTCACTGAAGCAAGCTTGGAGGCTGTTGACAGCCACAACAAACTCACCTTCTTCGTGGACCGGAGAGCCAACAAGAACACCATCCGCTGGGCAGTAGAAAGCCTCTACGAAGTTGTAGTGGAGAAAATCAACACGATGATAATGCCCGATGGGAGGAAGAAGGCATTCGTGCGTCTGGCACCAGAGTATAGTGCCGCGGAGGTTGCGACAAACCTCGGGATATTCTAAGGAGGTCGTTGAATGGGTAAACGTGTTCTAGTACAACGCAAGGGCCGAGGCACGACTCAGTGGAGGAGTCCAAGTCATAGGAAGATTGCACGCGCCAGACATCCGAAGTGGGCTCCAGACAAGACCTATGTTGGCAGAGTGATCAATCTCTACCATGAGCCCGGAAGGGGAGCTCCCCTTGCTGAGCTGAGGTATGAGGGTGAATCAAAGCTTCATTACATGATAGCATCCGAAGGAATCCAAGTTGGTCAGATTGTCGAGTGCGGAGAGGATGCTGCACTGCAGAATGGCAACACCATGATGTTACAACACATTCCTGAAGGCACACCAGTCTACAACATTGAGGGCAGTCCTGGAGACGGTGGTAAGTATGTTCGATCATCTGGTCTGACAGCAACCATTGTTTCCATCGATTCGAACAAGGCGATGGTGAGGTTGCCAAGCGGTCAACAGAAGGCCTTCAGCCCAAGGTGTCGGGCCACTATTGGTATTGTCGCAGGCGGTGGGAGGACTGAGAAGCCGTTCTTGAAGGCAGGGGCAGTCTGGCATCATACTCGGGTCAAGGCGAGGAAATGGCCGGTGACTCGTGGAGCTGCTATGAGTGCTGCCAGTCATCCACACGGCGGGGGTTCACACCAGTCGCCAGGTAGACCCAGTACAGTGAGCCGACATGCTCCACCGGGTCGCAAGGTAGGCAATATTGCAGCTCGACGAACTGGTCGCAAGAAGTAGAGCTGAAGAAGGAGCTCTCTAATCCATACCCTCCTTAATTAATGCCGGTTGACCTGAAGACGGGTGTTTCTAGGACAGGGGTATTACACAAGTACATATCCCTCTAGTATGACCTCTCTCAAGAGGACTAGTAATGCGTCTCATTGCTGTGCATCTTCCTGAGAGAATCATCGACGATATACAGCGCCTAGTGAATCGAGGCCTCTATCCAAACCGCTCAGA
>CAYFTD010000252.1:0-1697 GCA_964345915.1 uncultured archaeon | reverse complement strand
GTTTTCCTTATTACAGCTTACAGGTCCTTAGCCCACCCAGGTGTCTTAGTGAAGATAGAAGGATATTGGCTGGCCTCCGGAATCTTGGGAGTGACGGGATCAATCCTCCGTCGGGTAGGTGAGTCCGGAGCCGACGCAGTCGTAACGAAGTCCATTGGGTCCAAACCACGAAAGGGGCACCCCGGACCAATACTTGCCACCTCACATGGAGGACTATTGAATGCAGTTGGCCTCACAAACCCGGGAATTGACGCATTTGGCCACGAGATGACCTCCCTCAGAGGCGCTGGAGTACCAGTTGTTCTAAGTGTCTTCGGCAGTGAAGTGGCTGAGATCGTTGAAGTTGCAGTCAAGGGCGCAAAGATGCAACCCGATGCTATAGAGCTCAACCTCTCCTGTCCACATGCAGAGATTGGTCAGATCTCTCATGACCCGAATCTCACATACGAGTACGTCAAGACAGTCAAGAAAGCAGTGGACTGTCCAGTATTCGCGAAGATCACTCCCAATGCCTCAGACGTTGTTTCCATAGGCTCTGCCGCAGAACGTGCTGGTGCGGATGCCATTGTGGCCGTCAACACTGTCCGCGCGATGAAGATTGACATCCATGAGAAGCGTCCGATACTTGGAAACAAGGTCGGGGGCCTCTCAGGCCCTCCGATATTCCCGATAGCTGTCAGATGCGTCTATGACCTCTACAATGCTCTATCAATCCCCATAATCGGTGTAGGTGGGGTGTCTACATGGGAGGATGCGGTGGAGATGCATCTTGCAGGTGCGAGTGCAATTCAGATTGGCACGGCTTTGCTCTCTGGGCTTGACATCTTTCGTAGAGTCAAACAGGGTGTGCAGGACTATCTTGAGAAGGAGGGCTATTCAAAGGTGGCAGAGATTGTTGGTGAAGCAGGGAGGGACTAGCTTTTGAACGTCGAGCAGCTAATGGGTAGCCCTGTGACTGTGCCGGTCAGTCAAGTAATCAAAGAGAACAAGACAACCCGAACTCTTGTCTTTAGGCACCCGAAAGAAACTCTGAGCATCCGTCCCGGTCAGTTCCTGATGGTTTGGATTCCAGGGATCGACGAGATTCCAATGAGTGTGTCATCTTGGAATCCTCCCTTGGTCGGGATTACCGTATCACCCGTTGGCGAGGCAACAGACGCTCTAGCGTCCATACGAAAGGGACAACGAATTGGTGTGCGGGGGCCCTTCGGTACGCATTTCGACACCGACTGTAACAACGCCCTGATCGTTGGTGGTGGGATCGGAATTGCGCCTCTTAGACCTCTGGCCTATGAATTAATCCGCCTCAACAAGAGCATGACTCTCTTGATTGCTGCGAAGACAAAAGGAGAACTCATCTACGCGAACGAGTTCAGAGCAGTGACTGCAGAAGGATTCAAACTGGAGATATCCACGGATGACGGTTCCATGGGTTTCAAAGGCCTCGCCACAGAAGCAGCACAGGAGATAATGTCTTCAGAAACCCCTGATGTCCTGTATACCTGTGGTCCCGAGCTTATGATGTTGAGTCTGCACAAGCTTGCCTTAGAGAGAGGAACGGGTTTCCAAGCATCACTTGAGCGATTCATGAAGTGCGGATGTGGACTATGTGGTACGTGCGCGCTTGACCCCACAGGAGACCTTGTATGCGTCGAGGGCCCTGTCTTTGAAGGAGAACACCTCAAGAGAATCAGCGA
>CAYFTD010000251.1:0-7569 GCA_964345915.1 uncultured archaeon | reverse complement strand
GGTTGGTAACGTTAGTCTATTCCTCTCATACAGTGGCCTCGACATATTCGGCGATGGTGAAGACGATCACGGGAAGTATGACCTCAGCAACGAACAACTGTTCGTGTATGGAATCAACGAGAACCTTGACAGTTTCTACTTCGGAGTGAACTCCAGTATTCCGTTGGATGCATTTGAGATAGGGAACTCATCTGAAATCTCATCGCACGTTTCTGACGACAATCTGACAGGCTCAACCACTCACGACGGCTCAGTTGGACTGGCGATGAAATGGGATTTTGGGGTACTGCCTGTCAATCAGCCAGCCAATCTCACAATCGCAATGGGCTTCGGCGAGAACAGAACCGTGCTAGATACCTCCATTGATGCAATGTGGGCACTAGATCCAAACACTACGGGCGCACCAGAGAACGACCTGATTGTTGTCGAGGCGGAGATACCACGGATTGCTGAGATGGGGGAAACGTATGAGTCTCGCGCAGTCGTGATGAATGTTGGTTGGAACGTCACCGATATCACGGCGGCCATGCTCATTATCCATGGCGAAGATGATGGAGATTCGTTGTACGGCCGCGTATTCTCTTATGATGGTGTGGAGCCCTTTCAAGCGCAAGAAATGATTGCTGAATGGAGCCCAGAGAAGATGGGCATGAGTACCGTCTACTGGGTCACGGCAGGGAACATCGATGACGCGCTTTCAATATCAACTGGTTCCCTGTTATCCCCGACGCTTGATCTGAGTACCATACTGGAGTTGTTGGACAATTTCATCATGCGGGACCTATTTGTTGTGACTCCAGTACCCTCTACGTCAGTCTTTCCCAAGCAGACGCCTTTTGCACCATTTGACGTCCGTTTTCCAGCTGACTTTGGGCTCTACACGTTCGTGATTTCTTCTAACGTACCCTTGGGGAATCTCACTGTGCAGAAACATGGAAATGCGAGTGATTGGGGCAATGTTACTCTGGAGAGCACAGTTAGTGTTGAAGGATACTACAACTTCTCATTGTTCCTTCTCGCTCCCCCAATCATGATGGATGGTTACCACCGCTGCGATTACGTTATTGAAACTGAACAGGGCTGGACCTCCAATATCACGCTTGAGAGAGATGTAGAGTACCCCAGAGCGATGCTCCTTCTTGATACATCCCATGGTGGGGGACTCAGCTTCTTCGGGGGTCTAGATGGGGGCCTAGGCGGCGGTTTTGGAGATGACATCAGTGGTAACGGAGGCTTTCCTATCGCCCTGGCACAGGATGAGGATGATGGGCCGTCATTGGAGGGAGGATTCAACCTAGGAGATCTCGGTGACCTCGGTTCATTGACAAGCCTGCTGGACGCTTTCCGGATGACCACATTCTCAGGTCTATCTAATCTGAAGAAGTCAATGGCAGCTAGGGGATTGGACCTTGTGGAAACCCCAGGTATGCCCCTTGACAAGGATCTTCTGATCCAATTCTCTGGAGTGTTGATATTCAGCCCCGCTGAGGAGTTCAACAGCACAGACGCTGAGATTCTCAGTGACTACACAGCAGATGGTGGCAAGCTCATAGTATTTGGAGACACTGAAGAACGTACGAATCTAACAATCCTGAACCAGCTTCTGGCGCCTTACGGATACTCGATGCAAGGTGAACACTCCAAGGAGAATACGACTGACATTGTGACAAGTTCACTATTGGGAACTGGCTTGGACTCAATCTGGCTTGGAGGAGGTACATTCATTCTTGAGAACCAGTCAATGGCCTCAGCGTTTCTGGACGGCAAGCCGGTTGTCCTTCTTGACCAGAGTAGACCAGAGCTTGCGCTCTTCGGGTCGTCTAGGATATTCATGAACAAGAACCTAGTCAAGAACAACAACAGTATGCTTCTCGACAACCTGAATGAGTATCTCCTAGTCAACACTCTCACTGGGGTGGCATCCCTGTCAGAGAATACGACAAGGTATCAGACTGGACTGAGCGTTTTTCTGAATCTCTACGTCACGGACTACGACGGCCAGCCAGTAGACGATCTATTCGTAGCCATTGTGTTTGAGCTTCCAAACGGGTCTCTTGCCTTCTTTATTGCCGGCTTTGTAGAAGATGGGCTCTATTCATCACAGTTTGTTCCAGGATATTGGAATTCATCAGGAAGGATCAACGGGATATTCATCATCCTGGGTGGTGAAGACTATGCTACCACGTATGCAAGCGTTAGTTTCGAGCTATTTGAACCCGACATCACCCCGACGACAACCACTGATGGCTTTCCATTGACAATGGCTCAAATAGCCCTCATCTCATCTGTTGGTGTCTTCTCAGGCCTCGTCATAGGGCTCCTCCTTTACAGGTCTCGAAGAAGGAAGAGAATGAGGATCATAGAGATTGATCCTGAGTTGGTAAGAGAGATAGATAACACTCTGAACACTTTGCTCGCGGCCTTCACTCAGATAGAAGATTTGATTCAACGCGAGGACCTTGACCGAATCCAGAAGATAGAAGCTCTAAGGGGGCTAATGGATACACTGGAGGAGGGAGGCAAGATGTTCGATAGAATTAGCGACAAGGTGGGAGGAGTCTGAGATGACCGACGCGGAAATACCCTCTGAACAGGAGATCGACATCAGAAATCTGAAGGTTGCCTTTGGCGACTTCTACGCGCTGAAGGGCGTGTCATTCTACGCGAACAAGAAAGAATTCCTTGGGATAATTGGAGCATCTGGTGCTGGAAAGACAACGGTCCTTCGCGTACTCACGGGACAGATTGACCCCACCGAGGGCCAGGCGTTTGTTGGGGGATATGATGTTACCAAAGACTCGAAATTGATCAGCCTTCTTGTTGGCTACGTCCCACAGCTAGAACATCTGAGCCTATACTATGACTTCACTCCACTCCAGAATGCCCAGTTCTTCGGACGGCTCTTTGGAATGAAACCGAAAGAAATCGAAGAACGTGCACGAGAGGTCCTGACGATTCTCGGATTTGATGAAGAGCTCAAGACCAAGCACGTAAAGAAACTCTCCGGTGGAGAGAGGAAGAGGGTTTCCATATGTCTTGGAATGATACATAATCCTCCGGTGCTCTTGCTCGACGAGCCTACTACGGGACTTGATGCTCATCTAAGACATGAAACGCTCAATTATCTGAAGGAGTTGAACTTCGAGCTTGGAACAACCATGGTCATCATCTCACATGACCTCGAGATAGTGGACTATTGTACACGTGTCTGTCTATTAGAGCATGGACTTGTAAGTCAGTTTGGAACTCCTGAAGAGCTAATCTCAACGCTCCCAGGAAAGGGTGAGAGCATCCGTCTTGTATTACCTAGCACGTCAAGGGAGATAGTAGAGAGAATTCAGAGTGCACCCGGAGTGCAGTATACTTCCATGTCTGGGCGCAATGCCATGAAGTTGTTCATTGATAATCCTAGTAATCAGATTCTACCACTTATCAAAGCCCTCAACGAGAGAAAAGTACCGTTTGATGAGATCTCAGTAGTTGAGAGCGATTTCTTCGATTACTTCCAGGTCAAGCCTTGGAAAGTGAATGAAACAGGAGAGAGTATGACATGAAACCATACCAGCTACTCTTGGCACTGACATTTGTGTTCATTCTGGTAGGGCTACAGACGGCGGCCGGAGGTCCGTCTGCGCAACCCACCGCGATATTACCAGACCAAAGCCCGGCCTCTCCATCAGAGCTTACGCCGTTTGACACTGCCCTGGTATGGTCGCAGAACCTAGGTTCGCAGGTGGTTGATCTTGAGGTAGCAGACTTTGACGGTGACTCTCAGGATGAAGTGGCTGTGGTCACTCAGAACGGTACGCTTGTCCTGTATAACGAAGACGCGACTCTTCAGTGGAGTCTTGATCTCGGAACCACGATTCATGCTGTCACCTCGATGGCAGCTAACCCTGGAATTGCAATGGAGATTCTCGTCGGTACTCAGGACGGCTTCAGAGTCATTGCGTATGACCAGACGGTATTGACAGATGTTGTGCTAGGTTCAGATGTGCGTGCTGTGACTGGCGCCGACCTGAATGGCGACACTGTTGATGACGTGGTAGTTGGTTGTGATGACAACCGAGTATATGCCTACAATGTGGACGAGTCCCAGCGTTGGAACCACACGAGCAATAGCCCAATACAAGTCATTCTCTCCGAGGATATAGACATCGATGGAAGCTATGAGGTTCTCGCAGGCTCGCAGGCAGGGAGATTCTCCCTGCTTGAAAGTAGTGGTTCTCCTGTCTTTGAGAGAACCGATGTCTTCCCGGTGACGACACTTGGCGCGGATGACCTGACAGCAACCGCACCGCTTGAGATACTCTTTGGGAACACCAATGGAGACCTGCGTGTATACTCAAACTCAGGCACTGCTCTATACAACATCACCTTGGACAACAGTATCACATCTCTTGTCACAGGGAGTCTGATCACTGGCGGCTGGCCGGAAGTAGCAATTGGAACCTCAGGGAACGAGCTCCACGTCTTCAATGCCACGGGTCATCTGCTTTGGAACAAGACACTAGGTGACGTGGTTTCAGCAGTAGAGTTTGCATCCGTTGGACCGCTGACAAACAATCAGCTATTGGCTGGCGAAGATGGAGGAACTGTCACACTATACAACTCCACAGGACTTGTCATCTCGGAAACGGACATCTTTGGGTTTGCGGGAGTGCTCGGTATAGGGGACCTAGACAACGACGGGCAAGTGGAGTATGCCATGGGTTCTGACACTGGCTTGCTCTCAGTGTATGGGTTGGACACTGACAGAGACGCATTGGCAGATGCACGTGAGAGGCTCATAGAAGGAACTGCATTCGACAACCAAGACACAGATGCCGATCTACTCGATGATGGAGAGGAAGTGCTGAATTATGGTACTGACCCCAACTCACCTGACAGTGACCAAGACAAACTTTCGGATTTCGCAGAAATCATCACGTACGGAACCGACCCGAACTCTGCAGACTCTGACGAAGACCTGCTCAGCGACTGGCAGGAGATCTACATTGGGACCGACCCCAATGCTGCAGATAGCGACCTAGACTTGCTCACCGACCATGAAGAGAACAACGTCACCCTCACTGACCCACTGACAGCAGACACGAATGACAACGGCGTAAACGATGCCCAGGACGATAATGATGGGGATGGTCTGACTAACCTTCAGGAGGTCAGACTCACGGAGACCGACCCCAACGACGTAGATTCAGGAGGCACTCCTGGTCTCTCTGACTACTATGACGACGAAGACTCGGACAACCTAGCCAACTGGAAGGAGATTGATGTAGGTTCAGATCCGCTGAATCCTGACACCGATGGAGACTTACTCCTTGATGGCAATGAGGTGAAGATTTGGAAGTCATCACCCACTAACACCGACACAGATAGCGATCAACTAAGCGATTGGGATGAGGTCATGGTTGTCGGTTCTCTGCCGTACGAGGCGGATACGGACGGTGATTCGCTTGATGACTATGCGGAGTTTGTTACCTACGGAACCAACGTCACCAATCCCGACTCAGACTATGATTCACTTGATGACGCGGAAGAGGTAAACATCTATAACACAGACCCCGTGTCAGCAGACACAGACATGGACTCATTGAATGATGGAGAAGAGATCAAAGTCTGGAAGACAGACCCAAACTCAAACGACACAGACTTTGACAACCTTTCTGATTATGATGAAGTCACATTCTACGGGACGAATGCCACATTGACGGACACGGACGGAGACACAATAGACGACGGCCTTGAGGTACTTGTCTACAGTACGAATGCAACTCTGGTGGATTCGGACAACGATGGCCTTCTAGACCCAGATGAGATCAAGTATCTCAGTTACGGGTTCGACCCCAACAATGCAACCACTTTCAGTTCAGTTATCAACGACTATGACTATGATCGAGACGGTGATTCTCTCAGCAATGGGCAGGAGATATACCTTACGCGAACTCATCCAAACAAGACTGACTCCGATGGAGATTCCATTACAGACGACCTTGAGGACTCGGACCTTGATGGCCTTACAAACATCCTGGAACTGACTCTAACCGGCACATTACCCCGCAATCCTGACTCTGATTCGGATCTTGTGAAGGATGGTGATGAATGGAATACACTAGGAACTGATCCCAATGATTCGGACAGCAACGACAACTCGGTAAGCGACTATGATGAAGACTTTGATAGCGACAACCTACCGAATGGAGTGGAGTTGTATGTCACAAACACAGATCCACTGGACGCAACTACCTTCGGTGCAGTGCAGGATGATGTATACGATGGTGATTCAGACTTCCTTCCAAACTGGTTTGAAATCTACAAGAGTCAAACAGACCCGCTATACAACGACACAGACGACAATGGCACGTTCGATTGGGAAGAGGACCCAGATGGAGACGAGCTAACTAACTTGGAGGAATTCCAGTTTGATTGCGACCCTTTGGATTCTGACTCAGACGACGACCTGCTGACTGATGCTGAGGAGGTCTTTTACACTCATACGAACCCAAATGACAATGATGATGACGATGATGGGATTCTGGATGGAAACGATGACAAAGACAATGATGGTCTCACTAATCTAGAAGAGCTCAGAGTCTATGATACGAATGTCACGCTCTGGGACACTGATGGAGATATGCTCAGGGATGGGTTGGAGATTCAGATTGGGCTGAATGCAACAGGCGTGGACACGGACGGAGATGCGCTCTGGGACGGCTGGGAGGACACTAATCCAAATGGCATCTACGAGCCTCTTCTCGGAGAACGTGGTGAGGACGTTGATGCCGACGGCATTGTAGATCCTGATGAAACTGACCCGCTTGTAGCAGACACGGATGGTGATGCACTTGAGGATGGTCGGGAGTACGATTGGGGTACGAATCCGCGAAATGCAGACACTGATGGAGATCTACTGCTAGATGGGGCTGAAGTCGACGACCATGGCACATCGCCCTTGCTGAACGATACTGATGGAGACCTATTGGATGACTACGTGGAGGTGCAGATCACAGGCACTAATCCTACTCTGTTGATGACAAATGGGACTCACAGTGATTACGTGCTAGACTCTGATGGTGACTCCCTTGTCAACGGGGATGAGGTATATCTCTACGACACGAGTCCTGGAGACTATGACAGCGACGATGACAATATCGGAGACGGTGACGAGGTTACGATCTATGGCTCAAATCCCCTGAAGAAAGACACTGACGGAGACATGTTGCTGGACTTTGATGAGGTTTCATACGGGACCAATCTAACGGCTCAAGATACGGACGCGGATGGTTTGGATGACTATGCGGAAATTAAGTTCACTGGAACAGACCCAACACTTTGGAGCACCTCTCTCAATGCAACCTCTGACTTCAATCTTGACCACGATGGAGACTCCTTGGTGGATGGTCTGGAGATTTACGGATACCACACCAATGTGACAAACAAGGACACTGATGGCGACCTGCTCTGGGACGGCGTAGAAGTCTACCTAGCAGGCTCAAGCCCCACCGATCAAGACACAGACGACGATTCAATCTCAGACTATCTGGAGTACATGGTATATGGGACAGACAC
>CAYFTD010000250.1:0-7561 GCA_964345915.1 uncultured archaeon | reverse complement strand
TGAGAGGGCGCGTGACTAGCTCCTTGATTCTTGAGGGCCCGATGGAATGGATGACCTCAATCACATGCTTAGCGTCAACATCTGCCTTGAACTTCAGTTTCATGCCCTTGAAGACCCTTCTCACTTCTCTGAGCTTCTTTGGATTCTCATTAATCTCTGCTAGCGCATCCTTGAATGTACCATAACAGCCGTTACAGCCAGTAATGATGTCATTTCCCGATTTCTCCGCCAAGGCAAGATTCCTGGCCGCCAAAGCCAGCCATGTGGCCTCGTCGAATGATCTTATCACTCCTGGAGCGGGACAACAACTTGCGCCATCGATGTCCTCCAACTCAATGCCAAGCTCAGGCATCACTACCCTGATACTCTTCTCTAGGTTCGGAAAGCGGTTGGGCATGACGCAGCCCAGGAAAAGCGAGTACTTCTGAGCATCAGTCAACCTAAGCCCCCTCCTTGGCTTCACCCTCGATAAGGGTACTAAATCCAGTCCTTTCCATTATCTTTTTGACATCCTCCAGCGCCTTCTCGTTGGAGTGAGTAGTGGGAGGAAGTTCTCGAAGCCCTAGGGCCTTCCGCATTCTACGATTCACACTGTCTATTGGGACTGCATGACCTGTTGTGAGCAGCTTCTGAGAGGTCTTGCGATGTTGAGGAAGCATGAAACCTTCCTCAACAGCTATGTTTCTCAGGATGACGATTGCTTCAGTGACCTTGATTTGTCGAGGACACCTCTCTAAGCATGCGAAACAGGTTGTACACAGCCACAGATCCGGACTTGACACAACCTCTTCTTTGAGCCCAAGAACAGCCTTTCGAATGATCTCCCGTGTCCTGAAAGCAGTTCTCCTTCCACTCGGGCACACGGCAGAGCACGTCCCACACTGGATACAAGTTCGTATTCTATCAACACCCGCCTCCACAAGTCTGTCGGCAAAATAGGGATCTATGTCATCGGTGTCGATTGTTTCCCAAGTGGTGGGGTCTTCCATGAAATCATCTCTGGATGCTTCGGGCAACATATGAAGACCCGTTTTGAGGGATATAAGCGTTAGTTTGAGGTCGCGTCTGACAACGAATGAAGAACACACTATTCAAAGACATAGTCAGCATTAGATAGAAGTCCGAGGTTGCCGATTCTAACATTCGTCAATCCTGACTCACTCGCAGCCTCTCTTGAGGCCTCTGCATGAGCTCTGCTGGTGCGCGGCAGGTCAGACATAGCATGATGGGGACTAAAACCCAACAGGGCCGTTGGTATAGTTGGGTCACATTCGGCGATGAAGTCACAGAGACGTTTCACCTCTTCGACACCAACATAACCTGGCACCAGCAGGATGCTCGCCACCAGGAACTCGCCTTCTCTGTCTAGTGCGGTCTTGGCAAGGCGGCGAAAGTTGTTCATCGGTGCCACATTCGACATGCCCGTGAGAGCCGTGTACAGCCAGGGGGTCACTGCCTTCAAATCGAACTTGATACTTCCACCCGTTTCTCTCACAATGTCTGCTATTGGCGCCAGCCACTTCCTTGAAACATTCCCGTTGGTTTCATAGCAGACTCTGACCTGCCGGTCTTTGTTTAGAAGCTTGGACGTTTCAAGCGAGTGGACTGGGTTGCAAGCAGGGTCTCCGCCGAAGTAACAGACACATGCAGTCCTATCATTTGCAGCCGACGCCAACTCTCTCGGTGTCATCAATGGTCTTCCAGTAGCCATCATTGCTCTGAAGCTTCCATTCTGACAGAACAGGCAGTCTGAGTTACAGGAGCCATAGAAGACGGCTAAGTTGTTCAGTCTGCGAGAGTAGGTGAATGTCGGATCTCCCTTTGTCACGGGACAGACCCAGTCAGCAACACAGTTGGTTGGGAGAGGGTCGTAATACCACGACACGATGGCTTTGCCCTGGAATCGATGAATGACCTTACCCTCTTCGACCCTCCTCAGATTACAGAATCCGAGTTGTCCCTCATCGATTCTACAATGATTTCCACAGTCTGCACATACGATCTTCCCTTTCTTCGGGATGGTCGAAACCAGACCTTCTTTTGTTCTCAATCTCTCGTGTTGGTCAGATACAATCCTGAGCGCTGATTCATCAGAACCAAGGCACTCCGAACAAAGGCCGACGGATTTTGAAGCTATTCTCTTGCCATCTGAATGGCCGGGGCAAAGCATGACGTCAATTTGACACCAATTCGGATGAGTCTTTGGTTTGTGAGAAATGACGCATTGACAATGGATTTAAGGTTGAAATCCAAGCACGGCGAGAGTCGGTGCCTACCTTGACCAGTGCAGAACAACCAGATGTTCACATCATCGATGAGGTCGATACCGAATTTGTCGACATGATAAAGAGCACTGGCGGACCGAATATCCAGAGCTGCTATCAATGCGGAACATGCAGTGGCAGCTGTCCTGCAGGCTCCCGCACAAACTATCTGGTGAGAGGGATAATCAGAAAGGCCCTACTAGGTCTGAAAGAAGACGTCATCTCCGGTCAGGAACTCTGGTATTGCACAACCTGTTACACCTGCACAGACCGCTGCCCACAAGACGTCAAACCAACCGACGTTATCAAGGCGATCAGAAACGTGGCTGTTGCCGAGGGCTATATGCTTGAGCCACACCAGAAGGTGGCGCAGAAAGTTCTCGAGGCAGGACATGCAGTCCCTCTTGACAAGGAATCGTGGGAAAAGCTACGTGAGAAAGTAGGTCTTCCACCCGTTCCACCAAATGCGAGTAGTCATCCCGAGGCGATAGAGGACATCAAGAAGATTGCCAAGAAGACCGGTTTCGACAAGCTAGTCGCTGACAAGGAGGAGTGAGTCGGGTTGGCGAAGAAGCAACGCTTCATGCATTTCCTTGGTTGCATAATACCTCATAGATATCCCAGCATTCAGAAGGCCGCCGAGCTTGTCTTTGAGGACTTGGGAATGGAACTCCTTGACATGGAGGGTGCTACCTGCTGTCCGGCTCCGGGTGTCTTTGGGTCCTTTGATAGAGTGACTTGGGCAAGCATCGCTGCGAGGAACGTGACAATAGCAGAACAAGCCAATGCCAATGTGACTACTGGATGCAATGGCTGCTTTGCCAGTCTGTGGGATGCTGACTATGAGCTCAAACATGATGAGGAACTCAGAAAGGCAGTCAACGAGAGCCTCGCAGAGATTGGTCGGGAATTCAAGGGTACGATTGAAGTGACTCATTATGTTGATGCCCTATACTCATACGCCGGCCTTGATGCTATCAGAAAGCGAGTCACACGTCCTTTCACTGGAGTACGTATGGCAATTCACCCTGGTTGCCACTGGATGCGTCCAAAGAATATCAAGAAGAAGGATGACTCGGAGAGGCCACACATCTTCAGAGACATCTGCGAAGCTGCAGGAGCAGAGTATGTTCCGTACAAGGATGAGTTGATCTGTTGCGGTGCTGGTGGAGCTGTTAGGACCGCAGATGTGAAGACGGCACTGGACTTCACGAAACAGAAGTTCGACAGCCTCGAAGCGGCTGGTGGAGCAGACATCATTGTTACACCTTGCCCGTTCTGTGAGCTGCAGTTAGATCTTGGACAAGTGGAGATTCAGAAGCACTTTGAGGCTGAGTACCACTACGACATAATGCATGTTGTTGAGCTGCTTGCTTTGGCGTTTGGCCACGAGCCTGAGGAGTTTGGCCTGACGACTCACTTGCAGTATCAGATGAGGAAGAACGAGCCAAATTGGGAACGACTCGGCATCGAGATAAAGAAAGCAGATGATGCGGTAGTTTCTGAGTAGTCAGTAGAAACCAAATCTGCCATTAAGAAGCGCAGCGGAAAAAGGTCAGGCTCAATCATCGATCTTGTGAACTACATTTTCTCGGCCTTCTCTGAATCTCCTAATTAGACCTCGCTCTTCCAAGGAGTTCAGAAGCATACTTGCCATTGATTGAGACAGGTTCAGTTCTTCATAGATCTCTCTCTGCAGACAAGACCCTCCCTTTCGGTCCAGTAGGGCCAGTACATGTTGCTCTTGGCTGGAAACTACACTCACTGTTCGACTTCTGCTGCTTCTGAATGATTGTACAAGAGTCGGTAATCTCTCAAGAGCAAGTACTGTGAGAGCGCCTACAATTGCGGCAATGGCCATAAAGATTGGCAGGCTAGCGTCGGCAATCTGTGTCTGAAGTAGGCCTGTTGGAGCTTGGTACTTGACAATGAATGCTAACTCTTGACCCGGATACAGAACCGCTGTTTCCCACACGAAGGCCAGTCGTACGCCATCTGTGTAATTGCGATTTGGGAGAGGGAAGAGTGGGGCTGCGGCCCCCTCTTCTAGTGTAGCATGAGGTGGCAACATGGCCGTGAACGTAAGATTGTGAATCGCATTCAGAGGGCGTAGGTAGTAGATGAAGTGGTCCACGTACTCTGGTTCGGTGACAATCTCCCCAGTCCTTTGTTGGAGTGTGTCTGTGACAGTACTGACGCTCAAGCGGATTGACTCGTTTGGCAGAAGTGGCGAAGCAGTGAATACCCTGAGCAGAGTGTATCTTTCCTCTTGAACTAGTGTCGTGTCTACATTGCTACTATCCAACAGACTCTCTAAGATGCCCATACTTCGGATATCGATTCTCAAGTCGAAGTAGTCCAGCGGTACAGAACCATTGTTGAGCACCTCGGTTTCCATTGAGATGTATGTTGTACCATTGAGGCCTAATTGAGCCTCAATTCTCATGTTCCTAAGTGTCAACTGCTGTGTTGCTGGTTGGCCTTGGACGGGCACCGTAAACCCAAGTAATAGGGCAGGAAAAACTAGTCCTATGACAAGGACAATAGTCCTTATTCTCTTGGGTGCCATCTTTCGCACTCCAACCATTGTCGAATGCATCCTGTAGTTCCATAAGTGTATTGCATCCCGAAAAAGAAGGGGTGGAGAGAGTCATCTCTCTCCAGATTTGCTCAGCCGCGCCTCATTCTGATGACTAGCCCCACAGCTGCGATTAGGACAACGCCCATTATCACAATAGTCGTTCCATCTACTGGTACTAGCCATCCGGATGGTCCCGCTCCCTCGATAACTCCCATTGATGGGTCATGGAGGACTGAGCCGCCGTCGAAGTTGGGATACGCCAGAAACAGGAACAAATGCTCGCCATCTGTCCAGTAGGACGCACCTACATCCACAGCTAGGTCTGTTCCATTAGGAAAGCTGATGACTGCTTTGTCAAGCCATCGGTAGAAGCCTCTAGTTGCATCAGTCGAAGCATGGACAAGGGAGAGTCCCTGTACATCATCGTCGTGACCATCATTGTCATCATCTATGTCATGGAACTCTTCTCCAACATGTTCCATTGAATCCTCAGAGTCATGGTCTTCATCACCGTGCTCCTCATGCATTCGGAACCGATGATTTTGCTCCTCACCTTCTCCTGCGAGGTCCTCTTCAAGCTCAGTCAAGACGGCGATCTTAGAGGTTTCAGAAACGAAGGGGAAGTTCCCGATCTCTATGTCGACCTTGAGCTCGACGCCTCCCATGACGGTGTAGTTGGCCTTGACGCCTTCATCATCAGTGACAGTCCCATTGTAGTCATCCATGTAGATGTGGGAATAGAATTGAACTGTCATACCCACATAGTCGGTGAGGTTCAGACCGCCCATTTGATGATGATGGACCTCCTCATCCTCCTCACAGCAGGGTAGCCAATCGTCCTCCCATTCAATCTCAGAACGGAGTCCGCCCTTTGTATATGAAGCATATACCTCGGTGTTGTGACCATCGCTGTCAACCACTGCACCGGTCAATATGCTCCACTCGAATGCACCCAGGGGCACATATGCAATGGTTTCATTGACTTGGTAGACGCCGTCTCCATTCTGATCTTCGAACTCAACAATGAGCGGATAACTGACCTCGAATTTGGCAATACTCCCGTTAGTGTCAGTCGTATACCAAAACTCGAACTCTGGTTCATCGTCGTCTAGCTTGACAGTCATAATGTCCGTCTGTATCCACACGTTTCCGTCGTCGTCCCTATGATGACCTGGCTCGTGTTCCGTATGGTGGTCGTCCATATGCTCACCCATATGCTCACCTTCACTGGTAGTATCGTCATCAGCAGGAGTGATGCTGTCACTCTGCGCCGTGGCGAAGCCAACTGGTGAGAGAAGCAGCATAAAGAACGCGACCATCGCGGCGTATTTCGAAAGATTGTGGCGCTTCATTGATTCACCTGACCGCGACTTATTCTGAGTATATATAATGACCATGAAGAAGAATACTGAAGTGTCTACACAAATACCACTCATAAGCCTTTGTTTGCAGATAGAAGCTTTATGACGCTTCAAAACGTTTCAGAAGTCGTAATAGCCGTCTGCACAAACATCGCTGAAGAAGAGTGAGAACGAAGGTTCCTGGCGGCGCTATTTCTCGGTCCGACTCGGAAGAACAACTTTGACCTTTGACAGATCATGGGACTGTTCGGCACGATCCCTCCACTTCGTTCTGTGGAGGTATGCTCTTGTATAGAGTCTCGTGCACTTCATGCTGCGTCCCGTCTAGGACGTTGTCTAGGTAATACATATTCTCATCGGTTCCAAACGGTAACCTCCCATCTTTGGCGCCAATCCCTGTTAACCCTGCGTTCATTGATTCAACATCCTGAAATACCCAGAGAGACTCACTCTATGTGAAGCGAGTTGGTATGGCAACCATCCTGATGCGGCTAGCAGAAGAACGAGCAGCTAGAGAATATGACAGATGGATCTCTCTGCTGACATTGGGTCATGACAGTGTCCTCAGAAACTACATTGTCAACGAGCTTCTGCCAAGAAGAGGATCAGTACTCGACCTTGGGTGCGGAACTGGCAAGTTGCTGATAGAGGCCGGCAGACGAGGTCTTCGCGGTGTCGGTATTGACATGAATGAGAGAATGCTTCAGATCGCAAGAGAGAGATCTAGGAAACACAATCTTGGTCGTAGGCTCGACTTCCGTAAAGGCAATGTCACTACACTCGAACTTGACAGCGACTCTTTTGACTTGGTCGTTAGCTCATTCGTAATCAGCGAACTACAGACAGAGGAAGTAAGACAACTCCTGTCTGAGTCAGCGAGAGTCGCAGCTCCTGGGGGAAGAGTCGTCATCGGTTCTGAGGGATTGCCCAAGGGAAGGATCATCGGTCGAATATTCTCACTGATACGCAGGCTCAGCTATGGGATTGCATCACGATTCAGCCAAATCAAATCGCATCCAGTTCATGAGATTGCCCTAGCGATGAGCATGGTGGGCCTTGACCCCAAATACCGAGTACAATTCCTCGGAGGAATGTTGGAGCTCTACGTCGCGGAGGTGCGGAAATGAAGAAGGGATGGAGATACTACGCATGTCTGTTGGGAGGCCAGATGATGTGGCCGAGGCTGGCAATGAAGCACAAGAAAGGGCTCTTCTCTTTCAATGGTGCAGATTCCAATTCGCCGGTGCTTGTCACGACTGACTACTACCTGACCTCTTACAGAGTTCAAGAAGCAATTGAGGAACAGAGTCTAGACTGTCACCTCCTTGTTGTCGATGGTCACGGTATTAACGTAT
>CAYFTD010000249.1:0-5919 GCA_964345915.1 uncultured archaeon | reverse complement strand
CCTTACTCCCCAGGCAGATGCCCTAAGTGCCACAGAAACTAGATGAGAAGTCTTAGTCCCTTTATTGGATGTCTAGTTAGCACACGTTTCATAATCGACATACGAAGGTCGGTGTAGGGCCTTAACCCGCCAATCAGTTCTGCAAGGAACCCTGCCATTACCTCATCAGATGCAGCCATCTGAACCACAGTTTCCATGTTTCTCTCTGAATTGAACATAAGTTTGGCCAGGAAATTCGAAACCTTCATCTCCTTGCCGATATTGCCTTTCCATCTTCTCTCATACTCTCGAGAGTCGCGGGCACTTCCACAGAGGATGTCATGCACCACCTCAGAGGCGATTTTTCCTGTTTCTATGGCATAGAAGATGCCCTCGCCAGTGGCAGGCGAAACGAACCCCGCCGAATCACCCACAAGCAATATCCTCTGAGTGACAGTTTTCCTTATGGGGCCCGCCAGAGGGATTCTCATTGCACTGACTTCAGACAGATCAAGAGTGACACCATTGCGTCTTTCGAACGATCTGACGAAGTTCTCCCAAGCGCTCTTCAAGTCCTTCGCATATGTCATGAGGCATCCCATTCCCAAGCTCACTTCATCTCTCTTAGGGAAACACCATGCGTAACCGTGTCGTAGGCCTCCAAAGAATATCTCTATGCAGACCCGATCGGTGTTCTCGTATGGTCCTCTTGTTATCCGCATTATGTCCGCACGGTCCATCGGGACTCGCGCTTCAATACAAAGTCCAATCTCGTGGTCGTCCCATCTCTGCTTGATACCCGACGCTCTCGCAACTCTACTGTTCACACCGTCCGCACCAATCAGGTATTTCGATGAGAATGAATCTCCATCCTTGCACCGGAGCCTGATCTCATTGGACCCCTCATTCAGTTCCGTAACTTCAGCCCCCTGCTTCACTTCAGCCCCTGCTTGCTCGGCCTTCTGAAGCATGAAATGGTCAAACTTGGACCTCTTCACTGTATAACCTGTGATCTGTGGTTTCGTGCAGACTACTCTTAGTCCCGACGGTGCGTACACATGGGATCCACACGTTTCGTGCTCAATCACTTGCCTGATGTCGTAGTCCAGCAGATTCAGGAGGTCAGCCCTAAATCCTCCGGCGCATATCTTCCTTCGCGGGTGTTCGTGTCTCTCGAGGAGGAGAACATCAAGCCCCTTCTTTGCAGCCTCGCGGGCGCACGCCGCTCCTCCAGGACCGCCACCGACAACGATTAGGTCACGGGTCGAATTATCTTGCCTCCTAGTTGTTTGTCCAGAATGCTCTCTCGTAGTCCATTGATGGTCCTACAGGACCACGCAAGCGTTCTAAAGCCGACTTCGATCTTCAGTTGGTTCCTCGAACAGAAGAACGCAGACTCTATCTTGAGCAGACACTCCATAAGAAACGTTACGTTCTTAAGTGTATAACGGCGTTATAGGAAGAGGAGTCCACCATGCGAACACCATGTGAATCTGTAGTGACAGCAGTCCTACCTGCGTTTCGTTCGCTCGTTGCGAAAGAATTGGTAGAGCGGTTCTCGTTCTCTCAGGTAGAGGCGGCTCGCAGACTTGGCATCACGCAGGCCGCAATCAGCCAATACTTGAGTCGCAAGAGAGGCAATCAGCTGACAGATGTGCTTGAGGCCAATCCGGAAGTCAGATCAGCTGTGCTGAAGATGGCGGCGAACATCGCAGCAGTAGAGTCCTCTGGCGTTGACGCCATGATGGCATTCTGTGGTCTCTGTGGAAAGTTGAGACAAGAATCTATTGCCTGCACCTTGCATCGCGGTGCGATGGAGTTGCCCCAAGGCTGCCAAGTGTGTCTGACGTGAGCTTAGATCTTGAGGTAGTGTGACGTGGCACTGAAACAAACAGTGAATGTTGAAGAGCTGAGAACAGGCGGGGTAGTAAAACTAAGAGAAGAGGATATGTTCTCCATTTGGGTCAAGACAGCATGCTGCAATCTCACTTCAAGTCAACTCAGGAAGATTGCAGATATTTCGGACGAATATGCGAGAGGCCAGGTTCTGTTTACCACAAGGCAGATCCCAATCATTCCATTTGTGAACTTGAGAGATGTGGAGGAGGTTAAGAGTGAACTTAGCAAGGTGTATCTCGAGTTAGACCGATGTGGTGCCCGGGTAAGAAACATCAATGTGTGCTACGACGACAAGATCTGCCCGGAGGCCACGACTAACTCCTTGTCCTTGGCTGAGAAACTGGAGAACTTCTTCGATGTCCCAATGACCCATAAAGTGAAGATAGGTGTCGCCGGCTGCAAGAAGGACTGCATAGGTTCTCGAGCCTTGACTGATATTGGCTTCGTTGGCGTGGAAACGAGCGGCAAAAGGGGATACGATGCATATGTGGGAGGAAGGCTGGGTGTAAATCCCTTTGTTGGAGTGAGAATGGCCGAGTGCCTTCCAGAGGAGGAGTGTGAAATCTTTGTCCAGAATGCCTTCGATCTTCTCAAGGATGAAGGCAGGAAGGAGGAAAGGTGCGCCGACCTCATAGTGAGGCTGGGAGCAGAAACAGTTGAGCAGAAACTGACCAAGGGTCTGCCGAAGGTTGCGCCTCTCACACCAATCGAGTGTGCGACGAAACAGAGGGAGAAAGAAACGGACAAGATGATTGTGAGAGTCCGTGCCACGTGCGGAGAAGTCACCTCAAGGCAACTGAGAAGCATCGCCGATGTTGCTGAACTATATGGCAAGGGCTTTGTACATTTCGTGATTCGCGGGTCTCCCGAGATTCCCTGCGTCCATGAGAATCAACTGGAGGACATTAGGAAGGAGCTCCAAGAGGTAGACATGCAGATACTCGATAGAGGAATTGAAAATCTCCAGTCCTGTTTCGGCAACTACTGTACCGAAGGCGTTGTGGATCCGCAGTCTTTGCTAAGAAGAATCGAGAGAAGAGTTGAGGAAATTGGCTTGGACGACCTGGGCCTTCGGATCTCAGCAGCCGGTTGTCCCAATTCCTGCGGGATTGCTCACCTCAACGACATCGGTTTCCACGGAGTCATTGAGCCTGAGATCAATATAGACCTCTGCAATGGTTGTGAGCTTTGTGTTCCTATATGCAAGAGAGCAGCAATCAGAATTGAAGAAGATGTGGCGGTCATTGATCAAGGAGAATGTATGTTTTGTGGGCGGTGCATAGCGGTATGCCCCTATGATGCGATATCTGAGAAAAGAAGAGGTTTTGCCGTGCTAGTTGGCGGCAGAGAGGGCGAAGATACCAGACTTGGAGAAGTGATTGCCAAGTTTCTATCTGAAGAGGAGGCATTTGGGCTCGCGGATACATGTCTTACTTTCTTACAGGAGAGAAACGCCACTGCGGCAAACATCATTGACGAGATTGGTGTAGAGAAGTTCAGAGAGGTGTTGGTCGGAAGTAGTGAGTAGTTGATGCCGTACTCGTTCAACAGCGAGGGAGTGATGACGATTATAGAGAAGATCGAATTAGCCAAGAAACTAATTGAAACAACATTAGAGGCACATCAGAGGGTGGCTGTGGCCTGCTCCTTTGGAAAGGACAGCATGGTCGTTCTCCACTTGGTCAGGGAGGTAGATCCCAGCATCAAGGTCTTCTCAGTCATGACCCAATACAAACCAAGGGAAACCCTGGAGTACGTAAGAGCGATGAATAGGGCCTGGAGTCTCGGTACAACAGTATACATGGTTGCTGACAGTGTTCCGGATGCCCTTCAGGATGATTCCTTAGAAGTCGTCCTGCTGCCAACTGAAGAGTTCCGCAGAGAGGCATCTCGTATCAAGGCTCAGTCTGGGGAGGAGATCTTTACTGTGAATCCTGATGAGTGCTGTCGACTACTCAAAGTGAATCCCACCATAGAGGCCGTGAGAGAGCTGGATGCCTGGATAACTGGCTTGAGGAACACCGAAGGCCACACAAGAGCTGACTACCAGGAGGTTGAAATCAAGGACGGCCTCACCAAGGTGAACCCAATCTTGAACTTCACTGAGGCAGAGATATGGAGGTATGTTGCTACAAGAGGCATTCAACCCCATCCGTGGTATGGAAGAGGCTACCGTTCTCTCGGTTGTGCTCCATGCTCGAATATTGGAGGAGAGCTTGAGCGAGATGGCAGATGGCAGAACACCTACAAATGTGGAGGAGAGTGTGGTATACACACTCAGTGGTTACGATGACAGACAGAACGTTTGACCACCAGTTGAGAGTCTACTCTGAGATAACACAACTGATAAGCAGTCCACAGAATCCAACGCCTTTGGTCAGGGTGAATAGGGCCAATCCAGATCAGGACTTCCAAATCTATCTCAAGCTGGAGAGGTATAATCCATTCGGTTCAGTCAAAGACAGGATTGTCTATGACATGTTGAACGAGATGAGAATTGCCGACCGAACGATAATTGAACCGTCATCCGGCAATACCGGGATTGCACTCGTCTGCGTTGCCAATGCGTTGGGAGTACCAGTGGAGATTGTCGTTCCAGAAAAGATTCCTGATGAGAAGAAAGTAATGCTTAGGTTTCTGGGGGCCAAAGTGACGGAGGCCGATGATGCCTTGTGCCCGCTGTTTCCCAGTGAAGGAGCCAGAGGCCTAGTTAGTGCGTTGACCGGAAGTCCTGCCACCAGAAATCACTATGTTAGTCCAAATCAGTACGAGAATGAAATGAACGTTCAGGCACATTACAAGACGACAGGACCAGAAATATGGAAACAGACAGAAGGCAAGATCGACTACTTTTTTGCCGGATATGGAACCTGTGGCACGGTTTCCGGTGTCGGAAGATACCTCAAAGAACAGAATCCAGAAGTGAGAGTCATCGCAGTAGAGCCATGTTCGTCAAACCACAGATTGCCAGGCATGAAGAGGATCACCGGATTAGATGAAGAACTCGTACCGAAGATCCTGGATCGGTCAGTAATCGATGATACTGTAGAAGTGACCGACGAGGATGCATATGAGACCGCCATAGACCTGGCCAGAAAAGATGGAATACCTGTTGGTCCTACAACTGGGGCCCTACTGTATGCTGCCTTGCGTTATGCCAAGAAGAACAAGGGCCTAGCTGTCGTTATTTCCCCTGATGACGCTTTTAAGTACTCGAGCTTCTACAAAGATGTTTTGAACATGCAGTCTGGAGGGGCTGCAACGAAGGAATATGACCTGAGTGACCTCCTTTGTCCCTTATCCAAGATAAGGGCAATGGAACTAGTAGGCGACCTAACCGAAGGGAAAACTGTACGACTAATCCTCGGCGACACAGACTCTCTCAAGAGCGTTGCGGAAGAACTGAAGGTTAGAGGCATGAAGCCTAGTTTCAAACAGGAGGGTGAAGGCAGATTTGTTGTGACAGTCACCAAATGAAGGCCTATTTCAGTAGACAGCTGAGAAAGGACAGTCTGTATATATGAACAGAAACTAATGACCACAAGAGGAGTGTCATGAGTTCGATCACTTGACCGGGTCTTGCAGCACTGCCCACCTAATTAGTCTTCTATCTAATGACTAGAGAGGTGGTATTATCAGTGGCCTTTGGCTTCGGGGACTCAATAGCCAAGGTGAGTGCTTGCTACTCTCAAGAGAAATTTCGGAATAGACTAGGCATCAGAAGAAAGAAGGTCAATGAAGACTGTGTAACATGAGCAGAGTTCTACTCGAAGAAGGTCTCCAGTTAATTAGCAACAATATCATAGGTCTGAGAGGAGTTGAGGGAATGAGCCACGAAGATGTGGTCTATCACGGTCTTCTGCTCTTCATCCTAGAAGTCAAGAATGCACAATTAGTTTCGAATACTCGTGGTGTCTGGATGCGCAACCGGGACCTGAAGTCCTCAACTCCCGATACAGGCTTGGTGGTCCTTGAATAGTTTTATAATCCGTAATATCCCTGTACATATGCAAGCGGTATCCAAAGAAGTCGCGCGTGCTT
>CAYFTD010000248.1:0-3633 GCA_964345915.1 uncultured archaeon | reverse complement strand
GCTGGACCGGGATCACCTTTCTCTCTCGGACGGACGAGGAATACCCCTATCACGGAGGCGACTGTGCCCAAGGCCGCAATCACCAGTGGAAGCAGCCCGAAGGGCAGTGGAGGTGATGCGGTAGCATCAATTGCAGCTCCTAGAATAGCCGCGGCCAGGATTGCTGCCACATTGCTGTCATAGATGTCCGCCCCAGTGCCTGCAATATCGCCAACATTGTCACCAACAGCATCAGCCACGGCCGCAGGGTTTCTCGGATCATCTTCAGGAATGTGCTGCTCAATCTTCCCAACGATGTCAGCGGACATGTCTGCGGTCTTTGTGTATATCCCTCCCCCGGCCTTTGCGAACAAAGCCACTGTGCTTGCTCCGAAAGAGAAGCCGGTTATGATCTCCCAGAGTTCAGTTGGTTCGAGAGCAGGGAGAAGGGAGTTCCACAACCCGTATAGTGAGCCAAGGCCCACCAGCGCAATTCCGGCTATCATCAGGCCCATTACAGAACCTGCCCTGAACGCAACTTGAAATGCAGGATTTATACCTCCACTGGCTGCTGCTGCAGCTGTACGTCGATTTGCCTTCGTGGCCACTACAATTCCGATATACCCGGCGGCCATACTTGCCAGCGACCCGAGAACATACGATATTGAGATTGGGATTCCATGTTCAGCGAATACGACTGCAATCAGAAGAGCGAGAACAATTGTGAAAGCTAAAAGATTCTTGTATTGGACTTTGATGAAGGAATAGGCCCCTTCCTCAATCAGTGTGCTGACATTCTTCATCTTCTCGTCCCCTTCGTCGGCTTTGCTTACTAGCCTGAACGAGTAGAGTGCAATGACTATCGCCAGGATTCCTGATAGAATCGATGTTCCGATAAATGCGGCAGCTACCATCTAGATTCCTCTCTTGCTGACTATGTTCGTCTGTGGTGATTACCCTTAGATTTCTTGGCGTGTGACGATATGGAGTGACATGTAAAGGTGACTGTTCAACGCCGTGAAGGGAGCTTACTCAGTTCATGACTCTCTACGACCGCATCTACCTCCAATACCTCGACCTTGGTCATCTTATCACCTTGTCTGATTGCTTCGACGATATCAAACCCTTCTGTTACTGTTCCGAAAACGGTATGTTTCCCGTCCAGATGCTTGCACTTGTCTGCATTTAGAACTATGAAGAATTGACTTCCACCAGTGTTCTTACCTGCATGTGCCATTGATAGCGCACCTTGGATATGTTTCTGTTTTGGTCCATCAGTTTCGCAGACAATGGCATAACCTGGTCCGCCGCCCCCAGTTCCTGTGGGATCGCCTCCTTGTACTACGAACTCGGAGATGACCCGATGAAAAGTCACTCCGTCGTAGTAGCCATCTCTGGTAAGCTCAACGAAGTTTTTGACAGTGTTAATTGCGGCATCTGGCCATAGCTCGGCAATGATTGTACCCTTGTTGGTTTCTATTCTTACTCTTGTTGTCAGGACTAGCACCCCTTGGTTCTGTTCCTTTGAGTCCTCTTTGGTGGTCTTTTTGGCTGTACGTTTCACTCTTAGACGTTCCGGACATGTATTCGTCGATTGGCCGCGCATCAAAGTCCAGCCTGTCTCCTTATTAGCGAAACATAGCGAGGCTTGGCTGTCTGATGATTGTCGAGAAGGAGTACACAGAAGGCAAGACCTCTTTCATGAGTGCAGATGTTGAGCACTATAGTGAGAATGAGAAGCAACCAACGACAGATCTACCTGTCTTCTATAATCCACGTATGAGATTGAATCGAGACCTTTCTGTGCTGTTCCTGCGTGCTTATCTTGAGACAGACTCCGTAGACCTTCTATGCGAACCTCTTACAGGTTCGGGCGTCAGGACTCTTCGTTATTTGAATGAGTGTCCGGGCAGCTTCAAAGCCTTGATGTTTGACATAAATCCGGTAGCCGTTGAGATCGCAGCGAGGAACATAGAACGACTCAATCTTGAATCTCGAGCGAAGGTCAAGAGAGGAGATGCAAGAGTACTGCTCTTGACTGAATCACGTACTAAACGGTTTGATTTTGTTGACGTAGATCCTTTTGGTAGTCCTGTACCATATCTTAGCGCTGCGATTCAGTCCTTGAAACCTCGTACTAGTATGCTTGCTCTCACAGCGACTGATATGCCAGCCCTGTGTGGAGTCCACCCCAATGTAGCTCTACGGAAATATGGAGGACTGTCCATACGAGCGCCTTTTGTACATGAGCTTGCCGTGCGACTTCTCTTGGGAGCGGCCTATTCTGCAGGGGGTGCTAATGACAGGTCAATTGCGCCTCTAGCAGTATTGAGCACTGACCACTACGTTAGAGTGTGGGTCAGAGTTGAAGGCAGCAAGAGCGAAGGAAACATTCAGGCGGACAAGATGGGTATGGTACGATATTGCAAGACTTGCATGAACGCTGAAACCGTATCGTTGAGATCTCTAGTGCAAAAGCATGAATTCATTCATGAAACAGACACATGTGATGGAATGCCAGCCGTAGCAGGCCCACTCTGGATTGGTGATCTCTTCGATGTGTCCCTGCTTGATACCGCACTTACGTTTCTGACAGAGGAAGAAACCGGTTTCCACAAGCGCGTGTCAACCCTCTTGCCACTAATGCGGGAGGAAGCGGAACTAACGGACAATCCATACGTGGACCTTCACATGCTTTGCGACCTTTATGGATTTACACCCCCAAAGACTGATACAGTGATGGAGAGAGTGAAGGAGCTTGATCATTCGGTATCAAGGACTCACTTCAGACCGACAGCGATTCGAACTAGTGCATCAATTGGAGAACTAGCCAAAGTGATTAGTGATCTTTCCGGAGTGAAATAGAGAAATGGGAAAGCCAAAGAAACCACGCAAGAAGGAACACTACTATAGAGCAGCGAAGGCCAAAGGATACCGAGCAAGAAGTGCATACAAGCTCAAGCAGATTGCGAAGAAACACAGGCTCCTTGGTGGTGTTGATCGTGTGCTTGACCTCTGCAGCAGTCCGGGAGGTTGGACCCAAGTTCTCCGTGAACTAGACAGCGACATAGAGATAGTGGCAGTTGACCTAGTGCCAATGCAGGCGGTTGAGAGAGCCACTTTCATTCAGGGAGATATACTGAGTCCTTCAACCATGGAGAGAATCAAGGAGGCTACCAGAGGGTCGGTTGATCTTGTAGTATCAGACTGTGCTCCAAAGGTTTCGGGGAATTGGGACCTTGATGTCGCAAGACAACTGTCCCTTGTGGAGGCTACTCTGAGAATCGGTCTTGAATTGCTTGGGCAAAGCGGAAAGGTACTGACTAAGGTCTTCCAAGGTAGTGGATTTCAAGAGTTTCTCCAATCAGTCAAAGAACGATATCAATCTGTAAGACTTCTCAAGCCTGATGCATCACGCAAGACTAGTGCGGAGATCTATCTACTTGCTACAGGCCCTTTGAAGAAGTCGGATGGGGATTTGGACTAGGCTGCTTCCGAACCTAGCATCCACTCTTCCAGGCTTCTACAGCTGACGGGAGAGTCAGGCTGTCGAACACCACACTTGCTGATTCTTAAACAGTGGAAGCAGGGGCAACCGTTCATGTCTGATAGGCTACCGGGCTCAGCTTCATCGCTGATTTCAGCTTTGATGAT
>CAYFTD010000247.1:0-4617 GCA_964345915.1 uncultured archaeon | reverse complement strand
AGGGTCAAGAACTGCCAAAGCTTAAACCTCGATGTTATCAGAATGGTAGTAGTAGAAATGGTGGGCTACCCATACTTTCAGATCATGAATCCACAGACTCTCTAGATGCGATTCCTGGTATCACTCGATTTCCTGGATCATTTCATCCAGCAAAAACTCCCCCAGCCATGGGAACTTCTTATGAGAAAGAAAGACGAGTGGGGTTGCAGAGTTAATGGATGACCTCTGTCGGACGGTCTTACATATGGCACAGGCCTCTCTGATGTCATCCGGTTCAAACCACGCGAAGAGGACAGGTTCTGTTGCCGACTGAAAGAAATCGTATATTCTTCCTGGGAATTCTTCCCTCAACCAGTCACACACTTCCTGATTCGAAGTTGCGTTCTCATCGAACTGAATCTTCAGAACCAGGTCAATCCCCCTGGCGAACGTGTGGCTAATTCTTATACTGAAACGGAATGCTCCGCTCTCACGTATCTCTCTAAGTACCTTGCGCGTACGCTTCAAAGAGAGCCCAGAGTTTTCTGAAATGTCCCTCATTTGCATCCGCGCATCTTTTCTCAACGCTCGCAACACAAGCAGCTGGTGTCTGCTTACGTCCATCCTTGTACCTTCAGGGACCATCGTTCGTATCGTTGCGTGGATTTCCACATTCCTTGCACTGTCCAGACTACGTAAAGACCTGCGAATCTCTTGGAGGCGTTTTGAACCGATAAACTCCCCAGTAACAAAGTAAGATCTGCCTGCCGTGGTTATGAGCTCTGATACTTGGATAACCCCCCGATTGGTCCCAATCAGGTCTACCAAGTCATCGGCGTTCTCTGTTCCGTCAGTATGAACTATCGCGGCGAATTTCGATACACCAGTCATGGCCCGCGACGGTATGACCCTGAACTTCATGATAGTGCCATCCTCGATGAGCGAGGATACACGTCGTATTACTGCTGTCGTGGACAGTCCGACCTTGCCCGCCAGCTTCTGGAAACTCATCCGGCAATCGCGGGCAAGCTCATCAAGTATCCTCCGGTTAGTCGGGTCCAAGGTTAGCACCACGAATCCTAGTGAGCTTTAGGTCAGCAGGTAGCAGTGAATTAAGGATTTCTCATCGCACGATCATGGTCCATGAGCTAGGAAGGTTGGACATTGGATAATGAACCAGGAAACCTGCCTGAACTAATTGTCAGGCAGGCGTTGATTCTATCTCTCAGCTTGGAGTCGTTTTATCTCAGCAATCACCTCAGGCAAGACTTCGAATAAGTCACCTACAATCCCAAAGTCTGCTAGCTCAAAGATAGGGGCATCAGGGTCCTTGTTCACAGCAACAATGATGTCGGAGCTTGACATTCCAGCACAGTGTTGTATGGCTCCAGAGATTCCCAGTGCAAAGTATAGCTTCGGCGAGATTGTCCGACCAGACTGACCGACCTGTTGAGACGGCGGAAGCCAGCCTAGGTCCACTATGGGACGGGAGCCTCCAACTGCTGCGTCGAGCAAGTCAGCGAGCTGTCTAGGTAGGTCAAGATTGGAGGGGTCCTTGATGCCTCGTCCGCTGCAGACCACAACATCAGCCTCTTCAACTGACTTCATGCCTTCTACGACCTCTCTCACACTGTCTGTGACTCGCGTCCTCACTTGGTTCGCACCGATCTTTATCTCAACCTTCTCAATCTCACCGCCTCGGGAACCGTCACGCTCACTCGGCTTGAACACATTAGGTCTGACAGTGGCCATCTGGGGTCTCGTGTAGGGACATAGGATCTCGGCCATGATGTTTCCGCCAAACGCAGGACGTGTCTGTACCAGTTGTCTTTCATCATCGATGTCAAGCCCAGTGCAGTCTGCAGTCAAGCCTAAGGCCATTCTTGCTGCAACACGGGGTGCCAAGTCGCGGCCATTACTAGTTGCTCCGTACAGGACTACAGCGGGCTTTCTCGGAGCCATGAGCGTGGTGAGAGCAATTGTGAATGCATCAGTGGTATAATGCCCGAATATCTTGTCATCAACTAATAGGACCCGGTCAGCACCCTGATGAATCAATGACTCAGCTAGACTCTTGACTTCGTGACCGATTAGAACTGCAACTACATCCTCGCCCAGCTTGTCGGCAAGCTCGCGTCCCTTTGTAACCAGCTCGTAGGCGACACTACGCAGGCGCCCCTCATTCGTTTCACAGAACACCCAGACGTCCTTGTACTCTGCTATCTTCACCTTGTCCACAGCTTTGCGCTCAATCAAGATGGCATCAACGGGGCATACTTCTTCACAGGAACCGCAGAGCACGCACAAGTCTAGGTCGAACTTTACCTTGTCACCATCCTCTTCAATTGCTCCGAAGTTACAAACCCTTGGACATAGCATGCAGCCTGTGCACGTATCTCTATCAAAGATTAGACCCATCTCTAGATCGCCCCCTTCTTCGTCAAGAACTCCACAAGCTGTTTGGCTGCAGTCTTAGCGTCCACATCTTCAAGCTTCGTTCCGCCAGCACGCTTCACAGGCGGGAACACCTTCCGAACCGTTGTGGGCGACCCTTTCAGACCGAGCTCATCCTCAGGAGCTCCAAGAGTCGCTGCATCAACAACCTCCAAGGGTTTCTGTTTGGCCTTCATGATTCCCATGATGTTTGGCAGTCTTGGTTCATTGAGACCCTTAGTGGCTGTGAGCAGAACAGGCATTTTGGCTCTCACGACATCATAGCCTTCATCGGTTTCCCTGTGCGCTATGACATGCTTCCCGCCCTCGGCAATCTCGAGATGACGTACATAACATATCTGAGGAAGACTCAGCAACTCGGCCAGCTCAGGACCCACCTGTGCTGTGTCCCCATCGATTGCTTGCTTCCCACAAATGACCAGGTCAAACTCCATCTTCTTGATCTGCTGGGCAAGCGTAAAGGCTGTGGCCCATGTGTCAGCTCCGGCGAAAACACGGTCTGTCATGTGGACGGCCTTGTCAGCCCCCATTGCCAGAGCCTTCCACAAGGCTTCCTTGGCCTGTGGTGGGCCCATGGTAATGATTGTGACCTCGCCTCCAAACTCTTCCTTGAGCTTTATGGCCTCCTCGACTGCAAACTCATCGAAAGGGTTCAGGATGCTGGGCACACCATCACGAATCAATGTCCCAGTTTCTTCATTGACTTTTACTTCAGCCACTTCTGGCACTTGTTTCACTGGTACTATGATCTTCATTTGCGTGACACTCCGAATGTCATTCGCATGATAGGTCCGCACGGGACATAGCCCCATTATAAGCAATATGTAGCAGGAAGAAGAGGGCAGCCGCGACCGATTGACCTTTGAGTTCTGGAGACAAATGTGGATTAAAGACGGTCTGCTCTTCATATTGATGGAGCCTGAACCCTATGGGATTGACTCTGGATACTAAGTTGACCTTGAACAATGGTGTCGAGATTCCAGTGCTTGGTCTGGGAACCTATCTATCGTCGGATGGAGAAGGAACAAAGAGAGCAGTTCTCGAGGCCTTGGCAGCTGGATACCGGCACTTTGACACAGCTGCTCTGTACAGAAATGAGAGAACCATCGGAGCAGCAATAAGAGAGAGTGGGGTCGACCGAGAAGAGGTCTTCATAACAACAAAACTCTGGAACGATGATCATGGATATGACTCGACCTTTGCCGCTTTTGATGCGAGTCTTGGCCGACTCGGGTTTGACTATGTTGATCTCTATCTGATACATTTCCCTGTGCAGAAATTGCGCCTAGAGACTTGGAGAGCCCTAGAGAACCTACTTGAGATGGGAAAATGCCGTGCAATCGGCGTCAGCAACTACATGCAATGGCACCTTGAGGAATTGCTAGACAATGGCACTGTGACTCCGGTCATCAACCAAGTGGAGTTTCATCCATTCCTCTACCAAAAGGAGCTCTTGGACTTCTGTCACTCAAGAGACATCCAGCTCGAAGCCTACAGTCCCTTGACAAAGGGGCGAAGATTGGGTGATCAGAGGCTAGTTGCGATGGGAGAGAAGTACCAGAAGAGCGTGGCTCAGATACTGATCCGTTGGTCATTGCAGCACGGCCTAGTAGTGATTCCGAAATCGAGTAGTCCCGAAAGAATCCGAGAGAATGCAGAAGTATTCGACTTCTCAATCTCCAAGGAGGATATGGAGAGTCTGAACGGACTTCACGAGAACTTCCGTTCGAGTTGGGATCCAAGTAGAACCCCATAGTCAATAGACTGAACTAGCACTTCCGCTATAGTATCCCTTATTACTGAGACGATTAGCTATTGTATTGAGCAGTGTTCTGAAATGGCACTGAATGCATTTCATTCAGACCTCGAGCACTATGACTCCAATGACACGAAGACGACTAGACAGTGCATCACATTGCGGCGCACTTGGGACTGATACTCCAATGACATCCTCCGGGCAACAGAACTCGGAGCACTGTTCAACCTTGTTTTTTGTCAACTGCACTCTAGAACAATTCTCGTTCCTGCGCAATCCTTTTATGATACGTGCTATGGTAAACGTCTTAGTTCCATTAAACGCCAATTGAGGTAGTTGTCGATGGGCAGAGAAAAGATACTTGGTGCACTGATATTCATCTTCGCGTTCTTGGTGCTCATATACTACACATGGGCACTGGTTCTGCT
>CAYFTD010000246.1:0-2471 GCA_964345915.1 uncultured archaeon | reverse complement strand
GTCCCGTTCGCACCTGCAGCGTTTGCATGTCCACCACCCTCACCACCAATCAGCTTGCCTATTGGTTCCATGACATCAGTGCCTAGGTTCACATTCGTTTCTTCAGAGAATCTGCGTGTACTGCGTGAGCTGATTCGGACTCTACCATCTGAAGTTACCCCGCCAACTATGACAGCGTCTGCGCCCAGCTCGATGATACCACGACACGCACTGGCCTCGTAGGCTTTCACTCTGGATGTGACGACTATCCAATCGTCTATTGTGTGAATCTTAAGCCTTCCAGCAGCCTTGATTCTGGCAATCCTCTCAGACCTCTCCGGTCTGATTATCAGCGAATTCACACATGTCCGATAGTCCGCCCCTGCCTCCATCAGTTTCAGAGCCACCTCCAGCGCGTCCTTGCCGGAGTAGAAAAACCGTCTTGAGTCAAAGAGGATACCGGTCAGGAGTAGATTGGCGGTCACAGTGTCTAGCTCAACATTGAGCTCCTCGAAGAGTTCGAAGACAATCTCACATGTTGACGAAGCATTCGCGTTGATGAGCGCGTGTTGTGCAATCGTCCTAATATCAGGGCTCTCCTCGTGGTGGTCAATCACTAGTGTTCGAGAGGGGTTTCCTAGCAGGTTGCCTACTCGTGGGCCGAGTTGAGACCTGCTATTGGTATCAAGGAGGATTGTCAAGTCGTGCACCTTCTCAGAAAACTCATGGATCTCCGTGGTTGGCGCAAGCCTGTCAAGGACCTGATTAGACAGCTTGCTGACATCCTCACAGACCAGCGTAGGGTTTCCTTCAGGATTAATGCTTAGATAGAGTGAACCTACAGCAAGCATTGAACAGACGGCATCAGGGTCTGCATTTTGGTGACCTATAATGATTGGGCTAGACGAATGAGCAAGGAGTGCTCTTACGTTCAATTAGCTTTCAACTCCCTGAGTCGCCTTTCTAGCCAATCTGTCCCGTGATCAGTAGCCTCCTTAAGGAGCCCATCAAGCTCTAGTCCAGTATCATAGCTCTGCACCAAATCTAGGTGAACATCTAGTTGAAGCTCATTCCCCAGCTCAATAGCACAGCTTACGAACATTTCCTCGATACTCTTCTTTGGAACCTTATTGAGAATGAACTTGGTTATCTCAGCTTGGCACTGCTCAGCTAGACTCTCAATATCATCCTCGCTGAGATCGGGCAGGCCAATCTCAACAGGCTCGTGACTCATCTTCCTCACTGAACCTTAAGATCACGCTTGGCTAGTTCGAGCTCAATCTTAGTCTGCAACTCTTTCAGCTGTTCACCAAGCTTCTGGACTTGCTTGTTCGTGGATGCAAGTCGCATCTCGAGAGTCTTCTCCTTATCGTCCAGCTCCTCAACGAGCTTTGTCTTGTCCATTCGAAACATGACTTGTCCTACAGCCTTGTATGTGACCGCGTCATCGGGTTGTTTTTTCAGCTCCTCAAGTGTAGCCTTGACTTCTCCAAGCTCAGACTGCATTGTCTGACTCATCGCCAGCAATGTTTCATGGTTACGCCTCATCGAATCGAACTTCTGGAGCTCTTGTTCAAGCGCAGGCGGGATTCTCTGGGCCATATTCTTCCAACTCTCTCTTTCATTGATTGGTGTGTCCGGGTGCGCGTTCTGGGCTGTGACTTAAGGGTTTTGGCTTGTGACGGACTCGATGGATGCAACGCAGGCTGACACCCAAGCTATGTACGAGTTCATTGCAGCCCTCAGAGATGTGAGGTCTCCTGCGGTGATGTCTATCACGAGCGTTTCGTCTTTGACAGATACGCTGGCATGAGCTCTATCAGAGGGTGCTGAGTCAGTTTCGGGTTCTAGCGCAGAACGCACAGTTTCTGCAATCTCCGGCGATTCCATAGGGATCTCAATTACTGCATGACCACGGACAGCTTCAGCACACAAGAGCCCTACCTCCTGATCTCGACAATTCTGATTCGTGGACCGATCTCTTGTGCGTTGAGCGTATGATAGTGGGTCCAAAGAATCTTTCCGCCACTGAGGTCTTCGATTCTAATCTCTACTTTGTTCGAGGCCGCGCGGCCAACGGACGTAGGGCCGTCAGATTCGATTACTCTATGATCCATCAGAGCCGCAATGAAACCAGCAAAGTGTTTTGCGGCATCTGATGATCCCTTCCCAACTGTCACGGCGTGGACGGAGGCTACTCTAAGTCCCTTAGACGATGATAACTCACGGCGAAGCGTTGCACTCTCCATCTTAAGAGTGAGAAGGTCTTCTCCGGCAGAAGATACGAATTTGATGATTCTAGGATTGCCTTTCCATAGGGAAACAACCAATGCCATCTTTGCCCCAGTTTGGCTGATGCGGGCGACTAGCTCTGCCATACTCATCCCGCCGCGGTTGAACCGTTCGGTACCTGGAAGAACTGTCCAAAGGTCTCGAACGAAGGAGCGAACTCTGTTTGATGTCTTCCTAGAAGTAGTTAGCAAGGCAAGAGG
>CAYFTD010000245.1:0-2868 GCA_964345915.1 uncultured archaeon | reverse complement strand
AAACCTGCCATGTATTCGTGGAGGAATCTTATGTTGCCGATTTCCTCCTCCTTAGGGCCTTCAGTGAGCAATTGCTCAACCTTCTCGATAAGCTCCCTTCTTTGAATTGTCGAAACTCTTGCTTTGTCCAACACTTCGCCCACTTGGCCTATCTCGAACGGATAGTCGTGTTTTCTGCTTAGGAGCTCGTTATATGTCCTGGTCAATTCTTGTCTTGCTTTCTGGCCAGCGACAAACTCCACACGCAATCCCTCGGGTATCAGCTTGTAGTCGATGATCTTGAACACCCCAATATCCCGAGTGTTCATAACATGTGTGCCCGAGCAGGCAGAGCTGTCGAAGTCGCCAACTTTGACCACTCTGATGACATCATGCTTCTCTGAAACGCCTTCTCGGGCTCTAACTGCTGAACTCACCTCTGAAGCCTTCACCAAATCCGTCTTGACTGGAAGCTCTTCCTCAATCAGAGATTGGACTTCGGCTTCTCCCTGGGTAAGATCCTTCAGTTCCAATTGGCGTCCTTCAAGGTCAACTGTGCCATGTTCACCGTCTATCCAAATGTAGCCCAGCTCCACATCTTCGTGCTTCTTCTTCATGGCGGCCACAAACAAGTGCTCCCCTGTATGATTCCTCATCATGGCCTTTCGCCAGTGAAGGTCAACCATGAGGGTCGCTGATGCCCCGGGTTGTATGTGGAGATCAGTGATAAGACTCAGCCGTCCTTCGATGCGCGCTGTGTCGGTGAATGGAACCTCCTCTTGTCCAATGAGTAGTTTCCCTCTATCTCCCGCTTGCCCGCCCCCTGCGGCTCTGACAACCTCTTCCTTGATGACAGTCATGAATTGGCCCTCGGACTTATCACATGCTTCTATGGTTACAGGAAACTCACCTTTCATTGGATCTGTCCAATAAGGAGGTTCTTCAGTCATCAGATTCACATCCTCCGAAATCGATAAAGCAGGGACACATAATTCTTTACTACAGCCCCCAACGCAGTGAGGCGAATACCGATGTCACGATTCTTGAAGAAAGACCCCGTCAAAAAGGCCAAGAAACACATAGACAGAGCTTTGCGGGAGCTAGAGGAAGACTACCCCGACTATGCCAGTCAGGAGTACGAAAAAGCAGCCAAACTCTTCTTGGAGGCCGGAGAGGTAGATTTCGCAGTAAAGTACTACCGTGAAGCTTCTTACACAGCACTTGAGAGGGAAGACCATGAACGGGCAGCCAACATGAAGATTGAGGCTGCGGATGTTCTTCTTATCGACGGAAGGTTTGATGAAGGAGGGGGTCTATATTCTGAGGCTTCTGACCATCTCTTTCGAGTCAAGAAGACAAAAGAATCAACTAGATTTGCTTCACTCGGGATTCTTGCTTACTTGGCAGCTCGGAACTTCGACACAGGAGTCAACGTGATTAGGAAAGTCGAGAAACGTATTGCAGACATTTCCCTGGGGAAGGTTCCCATGCTCGACCTTGCACGCCTCAGTGTCAACATCCTTTGTGAAGGCGGAGTTGTCGCCGCCAAGGTATTGAAGAAGGCCATCTCATCTGCAAAACCGAGGACGGCAGAGGAAGGGCTGTACTCATTTCTCACTGAGTCCGTCAAGATTGCTCGCGATACAGACGTCGTGATAGAGTGGGCAGGTAAAGCAAGGGATGAGGTGAAGGCAAAGACTCCTATCGAGTTTGAGCTGAGATATAAATGCCCTGTTCCCGTGCGAGTCTCGGACTATCGTTATTCTTTATCCAAGAGTCTCAAGTTTACAAGGGAGCCAGAGATTGAGTCAAGACTCGAAAAAGAGGACTCATGGCTGTTGGAGCTGATGCCGGTTCTTAGCGGCGACGGGACTGTGGGTCCTTTCAGTCTCACACTCGAGGGTGAGAGTGTCTTAGTCAACAAGATGAGCAACGTAGTCGACTTCCGAATTGCTCGACCTCCATCTGATCTAAAGATGGAACTCTCGCCAGAGCGCATATCAAGCGGAATCGGAGACGAGTCAATCTTTGACGTCACAATCTTCAACGAAGGTGACGGTCCAGCAGACAATATCCGCGTGACCGTGGAACTTTCAGATGGCCTTGAACTCTCTCTGGGAAACATGGAGAAGATAATCGAGTTCATTGGGCCAATGGAACGAATAAGGTTCCAGCTCTACGTGAAAGGTGTGTCATTGGGTGACGAGCTTGTGACCGTTCGCGCTGAGGGTGCTAAAGAGGGAGAAGAGGCAACGCAAACATCGATGGTTCGTGTTGGTTAGGCTCTATTTCCCTTTCCTTCGTGCTTTCTCTGTTTCTTCGCGAATGTCCAAACAGGCACCCATTAGCTCTTGAATTGTGTCTTGACCCTTGAATGCTTTGAAGTGATCTTCAGCATCTTCTAGTCTGTTTTCCGAGAGAGCCTCAACATAGGACACCAGGGTTTCTAACCACTCTCCTCGGGTCTTGTCCACAGCTCTTCTGGCTTTCTCAATTCTATCTTTGGCTTCTGCCACCTTCTCTATAGTAGCAAAACCCATTGCTGCAAGGGAGAGGTCAATCACAGCAGTCTGAGCCTTCCCTTCCTCAACAGCCTTCTCGGCTGCCTTGTCATAGAGATTGCCCATGTTCTCTGCACAAGTCAGAAAGTACTCTCTATTGCCCAATTTGTGACATGAGAATGCAGCCCAAAGATAGGCTTGTGCGGCCGTTTCAATCAAGTCCTCTTTTAGAGCGTGCTCTGCTGCGTGCTCAAATAGAGTCAAGGCTGTATTATACTCATCTACCTGTCTGTACTGTGAAGCAGCGTCAAAATATGCAGTAGCGGAGGACCTATGATCGCCGACTCCGACTCTCTCCTCGGCGTACATGTGGTAGTACTCGGCGGCC
>CAYFTD010000244.1:0-1797 GCA_964345915.1 uncultured archaeon | reverse complement strand
GAAAAGTTTTGGAAGCCGTGCATCTGCAAAAGCGGAATAGGTATTCTTGGTGACAATCTCATCTGGTCTACGCGGACTAATCCCGTCATAAAATTCCACTGATTCTTCAACATCATGCTGAGTGTAGAAGGTTGCACAGGGATTTTCGCGATACAATCGATTGATGTTCTTCGGTAAATACTCCGCCCGCCAAGGAGTTGACCGAACCCAGATTATTCTACCACCAAGTCTGCGATACTCATCAGCAAACTCTCTGAGTCGAGGAACCATTCGTCTTATTCTATTAAACGTGATGTTTATTTCTGGACGCTCAAACTTCTCACTGCAACAACTCTTCACTAAATCGACCACAATCAAAGGATACCACCCAACAGTTGCGGTGACGCCTGGTTCTTTCGTTTCAGCAGGTTCATTCATACATATCATCTCAAACCGAAAAGATAACAACAGCAAAATTGCCCTAGAAAATATAAGAGTTTGCGCGCGTGTCTAAATCGATTCTGTACGTGTAGAATAGGTTCTAAGATCTTGTCCATTCTTCCTTAAGTAGTGAAAAGCATACTTCGTCTCTGAATTGTCCTCTGAAGTAGCTGTTTTGACGAAGAATACCCTCCTTCTTGAAGCCCAGCCTCTCCACGAGTTTGATGGACCTCGCATTCTCTGAGTCGATTATGGCTTGAATTCTGTTTAACTCCATCTCTTCAATACCATATCGTAGGACGGCGCGTAACGCTTCGGTCATTATGCCTTCTCCCCAGTGTGCAGGGTCCAGATCATACCCGATCTCCGCTCGACGCGAGGTCTTATTCCAATCGTAGTAGCCGCAGGTTCCTACCAGCTCCTCATTGCCTTTTCGGACGATCCCCCATCGAATACCTTTGTCCTCCTTGAAGGGCCTTATGCAGTAGACCTCAAGTTCTTCCTTCGCCGCCTCAAGAGTCTTAGGTCCCGGAAAACAGCTTCCTTCCACCACTTTCTTATTGTTGAAATGACTGAAGTAGAATTCTACATCATCTGGAGCCATCTCTCGCAGGATCAGCCTATCCGTCTCCAGCCGTGGGAATTCTCGTGACTCTTCAATTACTCCTGACCAGCTTTGTGCATACTTCGCAGAATGTAAATGGCCCAGCCAAGAGTCTCCCTCTCCCAACGAAGATAAATATTCTTCTCCCGTCTTGTCCTTTCCAGGAGTTCCTCGACGTCCTCATCATTGGGGTTGTTCCTTGCATAGTCATCCACATTCCACCACTTCAGGGTCTCATAATGGTCCCAGTCGTCAATGTTGCTCACCATCGTGTAGACGCAGGTCAATCCTTCTTCCTCAGCCACTTTCACATTGCCTATATGAGTTCCGAAATCCTCTCTGTTGGTTTCGCTTGCCTTCAAATACTCTTCATCGGGGTCTTTCAGCCAGAAGGCTTCTCCTACGACTATCAATCCGCTGGGTTTTGCCATCTTCTTTAAGGCTTTCAGTGTGCCTCTGTAGCCGCCGTACACCCAGCTTGCGCCTATACACATCGCCAAATCGAACAGTTCAGAGGATTCGGGCTTGTACTTGGCACCGTCCATCTCTATGAACCGGATGTCGGAGTCTGGTGTGCGCTCGTGGCGTTTTGCCAAACAATCTCGGATGCAGTAGGGGGATAAGTCCACGCCAACGCCTGATATATTATAGAGTTCTGCTAATCTGATCAGAAATTCTCCCTTGCCACAGGCCACATCTAGGACGTGTGATCCCCGTTCAAGACTAAGGAGCTTGCATAACTTCTCGAACTTCTCCTTGTTCATCGGATTACA
>CAYFTD010000243.1:0-3674 GCA_964345915.1 uncultured archaeon | reverse complement strand
AAATCAGTAGCATCTAAGGCGAAGAAAGTCATGAAGATGATGTAGATGGGTGAAGCGGAGCTGTACCTAGACAAACAGATCATGTAGACGAATCTGAAACTGTCCGAGTTTGCCGCCGTAGTTTCCAGCGGTCATCTTTGTAATTCCTGGATGTTTGCAGACCTCTTCAATCGCGACCTTCATTGCGTTGGCAACGTCCCTTTCTGTCAGACCGTTGATGACTATCTCCTGAACAAACTCACTGCCCTTGGGAACCTCAGTATCCGGAACTAGAGCCCGTAGCGTTGGACAGAACTTCTCGTTAGTGGAGGCAAAGAGTACTTTGTATCGAGAAGAGGGTTTGGACCCGGATCCTACAAGGCCCCCTGGGAACGGGGTGTATGCCCCCTCCACCTTCTCTATCGCCTTTACTGCTGCCATTCCGCTATTCATTCCACTCTCAACGTCTTCGCAGCAATAGATGATGTTGCCCCCTGCTACGCCCTTCACACGGCCAAACATATCCTGCATGACACAGGTCCCACTCATCCTTGGTATGAGCCATAGAACTCTCCCGTCAATCGGTCCCTTCTTGACTTGATATCCATCACCAAAGAGTGAAACCTTCTTGCCGATGACATATCGATCCTTTGGATTAGGGGTGTCGTCAAAGGCTGAAGCCGTCGGACTTGTTAACACACATTGGCCAAGTCGGGCGAGAAGCTGAGGCTCAAGTTTCTTCTTCGAGCCCACTGCAAATATGACTCTCACCCCAGGGCGACCGTCAGGGGTTTCGTCAGGTCCCAAGAGATACTCTATTCCGGCTTCTGCAGGCGCCATGATTACCGAAGTTCCGAAGCCTGTGGCTTCAAGGGCCGTAGTGTATGCCCACTCCTGACTATAGGCAGTGATGATTGTCCTGTTCATGTGCATTCCGAATGCTTCTGCGAACGTGTCCTCAATAGGTACACCGTTTATCTCCATCTTGCGCACCTCAACAGCAGTTGAGAGTCGTGCTGTTTGCTGCGGCACTGTGCTATTTCTTTGTTACTACCAGCTGTCAGGCCAAACTGGCAAATTCGTGCAGAGCTTTTATCAGGTGGAAGGTTTTCAAAAACGACCCTAGGAAGGTCTGACATATGACCGTGCATTTGAAGCTGACCAAAGAGCCAGACATTCCGTTAGAGGCAGATACGATAACTCCGTCGCACTTTGCTGGAAAGAGTGCCACTGAGATCGGAAGCCTGCCAGTTCTACAAGGAAACCAGACTCTTGAGTTGAAGACCTTCTTCGACATTTCTGGAGAAGCTGGTAGCTCTGCTGATGAAACTGAGATTACGGTGAGCGGGAATCTAAAGAAAGTGAAGATGATTGGCAAGGGCATGAACGGCGGGAGAATCACTGTAGAGGGTGATGTAGGTATGTATCTTGGAGCCGAGATGGTTGCTGGCAGGATACATGTTAAGGGCTCCGTCGGGCCATGGGCTGCTACTGAGATGGAGGGAGGCAACATCCAGATTGAAGGTGATGCTGGAGACTACCTCTGTGCAGGATACCGTGGCAGCACGGATGGGATGAAAGGGGGCAGGGTCTATGTGGCGGGCAGTGTGGGACGAGAGATGGGGTCACACATGCGGAAGGGCTTCATTGCCGTGAAAGGTAATGTGGAGAGATTGGCAGCTGTCAGAATGAAGGGGGGCACTATCATTGTGGTGGGTGACATGGCAGAGCGCGTGGGGGTCGAGGCGACAAAAGGAATGATACTATGCCTTGGAAGGATGGACTCACTGCTTCCCACCTACAAGTTTGGTGGAAGATCCGAGAGGGAGTTCACTGGCTACTACCTGAGGTATCTGCGGACTCGAAGACCAGACTTTCTGGAGGGATACACGGGGAAGGACGAGAAGTGGGCCAAGTTCATGGGCGATTTTGCAGAGGGCGACCCCAAGGTGGAGGTTTATCTTCGAGGATCTGAGAGCGAACATTTGCTTTGAGGAGATGAAAAGGATGGATCCAAGTGTAAACGAGAAGGCATTTGAGATTGTCAAGGAGATGCTGAACAAGAAGGACGAGCTGAGTTGTGCTGTCACAGAACAAGGCAACGGAGCAACCCTCATTGATGTGGGTATTGAGGTTCCGGGGGGAATTGAGGCCGGAAGGCTCGTCGGAGAGATATGTCTAGGCGGGCTGGGTGCGGTCAGAGTCACGCATATGCACATCGGTGATATGACTCTACCAGCTGTGGTCGTAAGTACTGACCATCCCAAGATAGCGACAATGGGGTCCCAGTACGCCGGATGGTTTGTTAAGGCCAAGACAGACAAGGAGAAATATGAAGCAATGGGTTCTGGACCTGCCAGGGCTCTTGCTGCGGTTGAGGAATTGTATGAGGAGATTGACTACAAGGACAAGGCGAAGGTCGGGGTGATTGTTCTGGAAACTAGAACGCAACCTCCCGAGTTTGCCACCGAGTACATTGCTGAGAAATGCGGTGTTTCGACCTCGGATTTGTATTGTGTGTTGACACCTACAGCCTGTATCGCAGGCTCTGTGCAAATCTCAGCCCGAATTGTGGAAACTGGTGTCCACAAGCTACATGAGCTAGGGCTCGACTTAGACAAGATAAGAACAGGACACGGAGTTGCACCAATAGGCCCTGTTGCTAAGAATGACAACAGAGCCATGGGCGTCACCAATGACTGCATTCTATACGGTGGAAGGACTTTCTACTTCATCAGACCGGATGAGAATGATGACCTTGCTGCACTTACTGAGAAGGCACCATCTTCTGCTTCAAGCCAGTATGGGCAGCCATTCTACAAACTGTTCAAGAGTGTCGAGTTCGACTTCTATAAGGTCGATCCTCATCTCTTCAGCCCGGCTGAGATAACCATCAACGACATAGTAAAGGGCAAGACGTACAAGGCCGGTGGGCTCAATCCTGAAGTGCTGAAGCAATCATTTGGACTGTGATTCTGCAACATTGGTATTGACTGAGGGTTCAACTGCTCTTTGGAAAACGGAGGGTTTCGTTTGGTCCGGTTCCTTTATCTGAGGACTGAAACGGTACAGCTTCGTCATGAGATTCAAAATCAGGTTTCGTGGTCCAATCTCAAGTCAGATGGGAAGCCAGCAATATCATGTTGATGTTGATGAAGGTACAGGTCTCCGAGAAGTCCTCCAAGTTCTCATCGGCAGAGAGGAGGGCGTCAGGAGTGTTTGGAAAGACCCTGATGCAATGGACCGGGAAGCGCTTATTCTCTGTAATGAGGTTGATATTGGTCTAACAGGCGGACTCGAAACCAAACTGAAGGAAGGAGATGAAGTGGTCGTACTGCCACTCGTACATGGCGGCTAAACAAGGGCCGCTCCAGCTCTTATGGCATCAATGTCAGTCTTGAGAGCTTTTGATCGTATCAAGTCCTTCAAAGCCAGCTCAAGATTCTCAATAGGGAATAAGTCAGACTTCTTCACTAATACGCCAAGCATGACCATATTCGATGCGAGCCGCATGCCCATGGAGTCGGCTGTCTTCATGGCTGGCACACAGACAACTTCGTATTCGCCTTCTGCATCTCTGTGGTCACATAGGTCCTCATCAACAAACACCATGCTGCCTTTCTTAGCCCCTTTGAGATACAGATCAAAGGCCTTCTGAGACATGAAGACGCTGTAGTCTGCTTCTCGAACTTTGG
>CAYFTD010000242.1:0-3749 GCA_964345915.1 uncultured archaeon | reverse complement strand
GTTCTTAAGAAGAACATAGAGGAACTTCGCAGACGGAGGAAGAGCTAAGAATGAGCGTTGGGCAAACATGATCCCACCTTAGTGTTGATACCATGTTTCGTCTTACCTCCGTAATGTTTGCCGAGTCTGTACCTCTTCTGCAAATAAGGATTCGCGTTTCATCATTCATAGGGCCTGTCGTAGGTCTTATCTCTGCTCAGACAGGTGGTCAGGTCATGTATTCTTTTGATACCCTCGAGATTCATGGTCATCGTGGCCTAGCAGTTCCCAACACCTTCTATAGATTGGAAAAGAGGTCTGATAGACTCGCTTTGGTCTTCCCTGGACGAGGGTATACCTCGCAAGCTCCGCTTCTCCATTACACAATAAGCACACTGACTGTCGCAGGATTCAATGTGCTAAGTGTGAACTATTCATACCTCCATAACAAGGACTTTGAGTCGCTAGAGAGAGAGGACCAGATGAGATGGCTGTATGATGATGTGGAAGCCGCGTATCAAGCAGCCACCAAGAAGCTAGATGTGGAAGTGGAGGTCCTCATTGGGAAGTCCTTAGGTACTATGGCAATTGGCTATTTGCTTGACAAACATCCAAGACTGTCACAATGCAAGGTGGTGTGGCACACACCGTTGATACTCTTGCCTGAACTCCAGCAGCAGATAAAGAACCACCACCCACAATCGCTCTTCGTAATCGGTACGGCAGATCCGCACTATGATCAAGGTACGTTGACAGAATTGGTTGAATCGACCAATGGCGAGGCAGTGGTTGTTGAGGACGCGAACCATGCCATGGAGGTTCCTGGAGAGGTCAATGACTCATTGTGGGTTATTGGGAAGATCATTGACAGTGTTGGAGAGTTTCTGAGGGTCACTGTTTCTGAAGGATGAGAATCCATTCGCCGTGCATTCGTTCCCTTCGTGGAATGCGGATGAAATGTCTGATGAGCTCTGAGAAGAAGATCTTCTCAAGGCTGAAACCAACATCATCGGCCGTCGCGATTTCTGAGAAAATCTGGTGAGAGGGGACCTCAACGTTACGAATCAGGTTGTTGCCTATCGCCACACAATAGTATCCACCGGGTTTCAGCACACGAGCCATCTCCTGAAACTGGAGCTTCATGTCCTCGAAGAACTTGTATGTGATGAATGACCGTCGTGGGTCCTGGTCAAATATCCTCTCAAGAATTGGGTCCAGGGTTTCAACGCCAGAGATCTTGAGCCGTTCGTACTCCCTCTTGTAGACCGTTTCTGTTCCGATATACTTTCGCTTCATGTTTGAGAGTGGGCCTTCTTCTGAAAGCCCCAGCCAATACATCTCCAGCTGGTGGGTTCGTGGATAGTCGACTGCGTTAATGTACGGAGGAGAGGTTACGGCGAGGTCGACAGAGGAAGGCTCCAGTCCAGTTTCCATAGCATTTGCATCAGGAAGGCGAACTTCTCCAACTCCTGAAGTACGGCAAATTGTGTGTAGACGCTTCATGCTGTCAAGCTGTCCAGAGAGAGCTGAGTAGAATCTCGCAATGGTGTTTCCAGCACTGATCTTCTTCACGAGGTTCTTTCTTATGACGGTCCTGGTACAGTGTGGGTCGGCATTGGAAACATCTCTGATTATCGACGAGAACACGACCTGCAGAAAGTCAACTACGTCATCATGATATGGGCTGTTTCGAGTCAACCCTAGATCTGTGAGGTCAAGGCCGCGTATACTCTCTAGGATGATGCCAAGCTCTCTGAGAACGAACGGTCGAAACCACGTATCTCGATAGTTGAATTCAGGGATTTGTGGTTCGAAATCACGAGCGTCATTCTTCTTCTCGATATCTTCCATGACTCTATCGCGTGCAGATTCCAGCAAAGACTCCTCCATTGGAGTTGTCTTTACCTTCGTTATCAGGCGTGCCATTGGATCGATGTCAATTCCAATTGCATTTCTTCTTGACAGCATCGCCTCAAGAATCACTGTGCCACTGCCGCACATCGGGTCTAGAACCTGATTATTCCTCTCAGAGTGTCTTCGGATTAGATAGCGCGGTAGCTCGGGGAAGAACTTGGCAGGGAACTTGTGGATTCCATGTGTTAGGAAGGATTGGTCCCGGCTTATTATGAGAATTCTAGAATAATCGGGTATAGTGATGCTTGAATCAATGTCCCCATGAAACTCAAGAATGTCATCCGCGCTGTCGCTGGTATTATCCAAGCGGTGACCGCGACTGGAAGGCGTTCCCATTCTTATTATTCTCCCTAGTAGACTGAGGACTGCTCTCTGTCTGCTGATGTCCTTGGCATAATAAGGTCGCCGCTCTGTGGTACGACATCCGCGCGGAAAGCGCTCTCACCTTGCATAGAATGAGGCCAAGAGCGACGATGTCTAAGCCGGTTTTCAAACGCTGTCTGCTATGGCCTTATCAAGTCGATCTGCGACGTTGTCGATGTCTTCCTTGGTTATGATGTAACTAGGAGTGAACCGTAGCACGTTCTGACCAGCACCAAGAATCCACAGCCTATGCTTCTGGACTGCATTCTTGAGAATCCTGTTCCTCAGCTTGGGAGCCTTCTCCTTTGACTTCTTGTCATTTACAAGTTCGACGCCGGTCATCAGGCCGATTCCTCGAACGTCGCCAACGACCTCATGTTTGTCCTTCAGTTCATTGAGTCTCTTCCTGAGGTAGACTCCTTTCTCTGCATTCTTCTTGAGGAAACCGCCATCTTCAATGTTCTTCAGAATCCAGAGAGAAAGAAGGGACATCTTGGGCTCCGCGGAGAAGGTTTCAGAATGACGAGCGCCTGAAGTGTACATTGGCGCCGGACCAATGGACGCACCCATCGGATAACCACCTCCAAGCGCCTTAGCCATCGAAATATAGTCAGGAACGACACCGTGATTCTCAACCGCGAACCACTTGCCAGTGCGTCCCATTCCGGCCTGTACCTCGTCAGACATGAAGAATGCACCGGCCTCTTTGGTGACTTCATACATGCCTTTGACGGCCTTTGCAGGAGGTACAATCAGTCCACCCTCACCACAGATTGGTTCCATTACTGTGGCGGCGATATCATCACCCTCAACCTGTAGTGCATATCTCAATGCCTCAACGCACTCAACGTTGCAGTCCTCCACATTTTGACCATACGGACAACGGTAGCAGTAGGGATAGAAAACGCGAATCACGTCTACACCCTGTGGGAATCCAGACTTGTGTTTCGAGTTCGTGGATGTGAGTGCGAGGGCATATCCTGTTCTCCCATGAAAAGCAGGTCTAAAAGTGACGAACCTACGCCGACCTGAGAGGTCCATCGCAGATTTCATGCAGCCCTCAACAGCACGACCTCCAGAGGTGGTGAAGACCACGCGCTTGTTGTGACTGCCGGGGGTTATCTTGGCAAGCTTCTCAGCGAGCAGTGTCTGAGGAATGGCATCGAAGTCCATACCAGGGAATTCGCGAATGACATCGTTGATTCGAATCTCAAAGTCAAGATACGGTTTGTACTGCAGTCCGAACGCTCGGACAGCCACTCCACCTGTAACGTCAAGATACTCAGTTCCCTCCACGTCGTAGATTCTTGCGCCTTCCCCCCTCGTATGGTCAAGGCAGCCATAGACATCTCTGTCTTGAGTCGTGATAGCCAAAGCTGCAGCAGCTCTCTTCTTCCAATAGTCGTTAGTCATCTCTGCAGAGCCAATGTCTTCAAAACCAAGCTCTTTGAGAATCTGAATATGCTTGTCATCCATGATGCTCACTTCACAAA
>CAYFTD010000241.1:0-7347 GCA_964345915.1 uncultured archaeon | reverse complement strand
TTCGACAAGGCATTGATTCTCCTTATTGAAGTGTTAGTCGGTCCCCTAGGGTCGGGAACCTGCTGGCTGTCACCTCGCGCGATGCTTTTAATGGTTTCGACAAGGCGGCTTGACCAGAGAGCAGAAGACACTTGGTGGAGCGGATGTTATCCTCAGTTTCAGATTCCGGGTCTGTTTGGAAGATTGATGAAACCGAACTTGCATTATCGCAGGTAGACTTCATATGCTCTGACGCAGAGGGCGTATACAAGAATGCCAAGCCAGTCTGACAAGGTTCTTACAGCTGTCATCCTCATGCTAGGACTCGTGATGGCCTATCTCATTTGGCTGGCAGTCGGCACCTACTTCACTGAGGGCCTTCTGCCATATGTCTTCGTTTCGTCAGTGATGATACTCTTGTTTGCTGTGTGGGCCTGGAAGGGAAGACCGCCTTGGCCCTATGTTCCATGATGGCCAACAGCTATACGAGCAGGCCAGCTGTCCATTCCCGAATCTTGTCCCAGTCCCTCGAATCAATTCTCTCGGGTACTTCTTCGTCGGGGCCCACTTGTTGCTTAAGGAGGCTCTTGACAAGCCTTCTAACGGCAAAGTTGTACTTCTTGAGATCAAAGACTCCGGCAAAGAATGTGGTCGCAACTGGCATGAAACCCGGAATCTCCCCTACCACATTGTCCAAGTATTCACTCTGTACCATATCGTGGTTAGCTGGGTCAATGGCGTATCCCGAAAGAACGAAGAGCGCCACCCTAGTCTTCGAGAGACTCTCAAGATTCTTCTTGATCAGTTCCAATGGCTCCTTCGTCCATCTTCCTGCCTGAATTCCGCTTCCTATCACTACTAGGTCATAGCTCTGGAGGTCTTGAGTTAACTTGCCTTTTCCCAGATCAACCAGGTCCACCTGGCGTCCACGTTCCTGGATCACCTTCTCCATTTCTTGGGCCACTTCGGCTGTAGACCCGTAACGTGAACCATAGCATACCAGAACTCTTTGGGTCATGATGAGTTCGCGGCCTGTACCGGGTTTTATGTATTGTGAAAACGATGTGAGATTAAGCTGAAAATGACTATCTCATCAGGTCAGGAACTGAGTCTGGTTGCTTGGTCACATCCTCCAGTTTGTTAAGAGGGATCCACCCTTCATCTCCTAACAAGGTCCGTGCCCAAGCCCACCCACTCTCCTCACTCATGACGATTATCTCGTCTCCTGGACTAACTGTCAACTCTCGTGAGGTGTAGTCTTGAATTGAGAGGAATCGGTCCGGTTCTGATTCTGGCTTCAGGTACGCCTTGGGGACCCATCCTTGGACCCCTGCGTCATTTTTGCAGAAGAGCCATCCTTTCCACTCGGTTTCTCTCTCCTCACCCTCAACCAACTCTCCACCTTTAATCACCAGTGGAATCTCGAATTCACTCTCATGGTCTTTGACTACTCTTGCCACTCTCAGTTATTTCACCCCATAGATTCGCGGATAGTTTTACTAGAAATGCGTCATTGTTTCTCTTGAGTGAACACATAGGCAACGTTGGCGCCAGTCTGGACAGTTTGCATGCTGCCAGGGGTGCCGAGAATGTCACCACATGGATAGGCCCAGATATAGCCATCCAACGGCATCTTAACCTCCTCAATGACATCTCCATATAGATTGTATATCTCGGCGAACACCTCACCCTTCTTCAGGAAATCGCCTGGTGGTTTCAGGAATCGAATCAGACCACCCCTGGTCGCACGGACAATCCCTTCCCACTTGCATGGTCCCGGTATCACTATGATGTCCTCTTGTGGCTCTATCTCTCCATCAATCATGTCAAAGGCCTTCATGATATTGAGGATGCCTCTTACGCCAACAGTCGTTGATGGCTCGGAGATCCATCTACCGTCTATTAGCTCGACAAGGATGTCTGGAACACCCTTCTGAGCGGCGAGATTAGCAAGTGTTGGAGGTGCGTCCTCCTTGAATGGCGTGCGATCAATGACTGTGGTCACACCAAATGCCTCAGCCATCCGTTCTAGCCTCTCTTTTGTCTGTGGATTCATGACATTGATTTCAGTGAAGAACAACGAGTCAGGTCTCGTATTACAGTGGATATTGATGACCATGTCAGTCTTACTCCAAGCCTCCTGCCATAGAGCATACGCTAGCCTCTCTGTCGCAGTACCATCTGGCTGGTCCGCTGTCAAGGGGCTTGCACTTCCACCGCCCCCTAGGTCTAGGTTGTCAATCCAGGACAGATACTGGTGGTGCATGTATGCCAGAGGGTTCTCTACAGGAATCCCGATGATTGCTCCTCTGAGCTCCTTCGGACTCACCCTTTCCCTCATTATCTTGATAATGACTTCAGCGCCTTGCAGTTCGATTCCGTGTTGTGTGCTGACGATTAGGATTGTAGGTCCTTCCTTGGCACCGTTCATTACAAGGACGGGGATGTCTATACTCGTGGTTGTGTTGAGCTCTACGCCCTTGATTATTCCTTTCTTGAGTTCGCCTCTTTTGGCCGCCACATTTCCAACTTCAAGCTTCTCTGGCAATGTCTAAACCTCAAACAGACCTAACGTGCGTGAGTCATATTCTTTCTGGATGACCCCCGTTCTATAGGCCATCACTTTCGCAGATGGCAGACTAATGGCAGTATTTCCATCTGCCACAACCGTCATATGCCGGTTCATGACTGAAGTCTACTTGTGGAGTGATTGACCCATGTCAATGTTCGAGCTGAACTTCAAGATCAGGCATGCATGCACTCTAGGGAACATCTCATCGGACTTTCCGTCTGTTCGAATCCTAAAGTGGTTCAATAATGGGCGGGAAGTCATAGAGCTAGCTGGGGTTGCAGATACTGACCAAGTCAAGATTGTCAGACTGGTTTCTGAAGCGACTGAAGTAATGGAGAAGATGTCAGATGGTCAGAAGACCCATCTGATTACAGCACCCTGTTCATGCGTAATAGAGGAGATTATGGAGAAGGGAGTTGTTGAAACAAGCCTGTTGTCAATCTCCCCGATTGTATTCAGGAAAGGGTGGGAGTATCATCGAGTGATTGCACTCAGACAAGATGGTATCAATGTGCTAATGGAGAAACTGAAGGAGAGGTCGTTCTTTCCGGTCATTCTACGCAAGATTCCATTCAACGGATTCTCTGGAGGTTCGATGACTTTCACAGCCGATTCTTTGTTCTCAGAACTGACTGAAAAACAGATGGATGCAATACTGACGGCATACAGGCACGGCTACTACAAGCTCCCAAGGGACACAGACCTTCAGAAAATAGCAGCAAAGACCCAGATAGCACGAACAACGCTGCAGGAACATCTGAAGAAGGCCGAGAACAAGATAGTTGGTTCTCTGGCTCCTCACATTCATGCATGGTTCCACTTTAGAAGTGGCAACCAGACTCAGATAGTTGAGTGAAGACTCTAGGTTTTGAAACGTTTCAGTTGGTCACTCTACGATGGGTTCAGTGTGGAACGACTTGTTGATGATCTCCCACCTGTTTCTGTTAACCCTCAAGAGAGTAAGGTAGTCTGTCAGGACACGGAAGCCCTCTGCACTTTCTCTGACAACTTCAACCTTGGCCATTGCCACCGTCCCGGTGAAGTCTATTGACTTGATCTCACTACTGACAACCTTGTCATCACTGGGCTTTTGACACCATTCTTCCCAGAATGACCGTGGCACGATAGACACAATCCCATCCCGCAGAGAACTCATTCGCGAGTCAGGATGCCACGACTCGAGGAACTTCTCGATTGTTCTTGTTGTGACACCACTAATGTATGCGTTCACAGCCTTCTTGATTTGCTCAATGTCTTTGGACATCTTTGAAACCCTCTGGTGGTTTGAACTGACTCTAGTGGAGAACGGGATAAGCCTAGTACCGGCATATGACGAAAACAAGAGGAGAATCTCTCGAAAGCTTGAAGTCGCCGAGGTGTTTTCTTCGGTTGGTGTTTCAGTGGTCAAGTGCTTTGTTACCGGGGGTACCGGCTTCATTGGGAGTCATATCGTTCGATTGTTGACTCAGAAAGATCACAAAGTTGACATACTAGTCCGCAAGACTTCAAGCACGAAGCTGATTGAAGGTCTTCCTGCCTCTACGGTTGTCGGGGACATCACTGACCTTGATAGTCTGGTGAGTGGAGTTTCAGATGACACAGACTGGTTCTTTCACAACGCAGCAAGATTCTCGGACTGGGGAGGGAAAGCTCGGAATTGGCCGATTAATGTGGATGGGACTCGTAATACTCTTGAAATCACCCGAAGGAAGGATATACCTCAATTCATCTATACTTCATCCGCTGCCGTGTATGGTTTTCCGGGCAAACCAATGACTGAAGACTCTCCGAAGAAGCCCGAAGGGCCCTATCAGCAGTCAAAACACGCCGCTGAAGAACTGGTGTGGGAATATGCTAAGGAGTACGGTATTAGGGCTACCGCGGTCAGACCCCCCACAGTGGTTGGTCATGGTGATATGTACACGGGCCCTCTACTGATTGAGGCCTTGAAGTCTGGAGTTTGGATGTACTTTGGCGATGGAAGCAATCGTCACAGCTTTGTGCACGGCGAAGATGTGGCTCGTTGTCTAATCACTGCTGCTGAGAACTTTGACCAAGCTAACGGAAGCGCATACAACGTCACGTCCTTCGTATCCGAGTTTAGAGTCTTCATAGAGGCCTTGGCAGATGAACTGGGAGTCCGAAAGAACTTCCGAAGAATTCCTTACAAGGCGGCACTGGGACTTGGAAGAATGGCTGGAGGCTTGTTTAGGGCATTCCATCGTCGGGATGCACCGATCTTAACAGCCTTTCGTGTGAAGGTCTTTGGAACTGACTATATGCTTGACGACTCAAAGGCTCGTCAGGAAATAGGATACGTGCCCAAATGGAACTTTGAAACGACCATCAAAGACATGGTTGAATGGGGAGGAGAGCTGAAACCAAGGTAGAATCATTCAGTCACTGTCTTCTCCAACTTTGACTTATCCTACAGGTGCAGTAGACTCAACAGTCAAACCCTCAGACTTGTCCCTTGATCTCTGAGCGAGAAGAACCCCAATCACTGTCAAACCACCACCAAGTATCTGCATTAGCGATATGCTCTCACCTAGAACTAGTACGGACATTATCACTCCCCAGACTGCAATCAGATTCAAAGCAATCTGGACCTTGGAGGCCTCAATATGCTTCATGGCCTCGTAATACAACATGAAAGCGAATGCAGTGTTTACAACACCTACCCATAGAACAATCGCCCATGAAAGAGGGCTCAGGCTCAATAGAACAGCTACATCCTCTAGGGCGGCTGCTGAAACCCAGATGAAGGGGACTGCAAACAGAGTACTATAGAGAGTCACAGAAATGGAGTCTAGGGATTTCACAGCAATCTTCCCAACAATTCCGTTAACAGCAAAGAAGAATGTGGAAACTATGACGATTACATCTCCGAGCAACCGTTCGAGGCTGAATGACCCATCTAGGGGTGTGCCGCTCATCAATATCAGGCTCGCACCAAGAGTCGCGAGTAATAGACCTCCAGACTTCTCTGCAGTGATTCTCTCATTCAGTACGGGAGCTGCTAGAAGGACTGCAAAGACGGGACTGAGGTTTATGAGTAGGATGACATCACTGGCCGTTGTCAGATTGAGGCCTATGTACTGTAGTATCTGTGATAGAAAGGGACCGGCAAGCCCTGCAGCAAGCAGTACTTGCCAGTGATTCTTCCACTGACCAGACGACTCTCTATTAGTTCTGAAGATGTATGCAGCCACGATGAGAAATGGACACGCTAACGTGTAGCGAAGCGCGACAAATGTCATCGGAGTTAATTCGACGAACACAATCTTAGCAAAGATCAAAGAGGAGGCCCAGACTACAGTTGTTACTAGTATTGCAAGCCACGCCAGAGGCTGCCTATTCATCTTTGGACCCCAGTCCAGAGTCTTCTAACGAGCTGAACGCGCCACCCTCTCGCGCTCCTCTTTTCTAGCAACGGCGAAACTTCCAGGGTCACCCTTGTATGCTAGGAGGAGTTCATCGATGAGACATTCTTCAAAGGACTTGGCGTTCTTGTGTGCAGAACGAGTAGCACCAATAGCCAAGTATCTCAGAGCAAGGTCAATTCTGCGTTGAGGTGCCACATCCACAGAACGAGGATAGGCCATTCCGCCGTAAGAGATCCTGGTTGTTTCCTCAGCTGGTGCGGAATTCTCGATTGCAGTTACAAGGACTTGAATCGGGTTCATTCCTGTCCTGTAGTCAATCATCTCAAACACTCGTCGCAAAGCATGGATTGCTTGGAGCTTCTTACCGGCATTGCGTCCAGTACGTGTCCTCTTGTCCTTTCTTCTGCCAGCATTGAGAAGCTTGTTAACAAATCGCTCGACTATCGGCACCTGGCTCTTGTGGAACCTCTTGTGTGCATGCCTGCCTGCGGTGTGGGGTAGGAGAACTGGCTTTAGAGAGATGTATCTGGCAAGACCTACGTCCTTGATCTCAACCTCAGTGGAGTCCCACTTCCCAAAGAGCAGGAGGTCAGGTTTCACTAGCGGCTCTGGCTCAACGGGAACCTCTTCCGCTGGTTCTTCAACAGGTGCTTCAGGAGGCTCCTCGACAACCTTCTTGGGAGGTTTCTTGGGGGGCTTCTTGGGAGGCTCCTCAACCGGCTCTTCAACGGGTTCCTCTTTGACTTCCCCGACCGCGTCTTCGGGGACCTTCTTGGCCGGCTTCTTGACAGGCTTCTTGGCAGGCTCCTTTGCGGGCTTCTTCGCCGGTTTCTTCTCGACTTTCTTGGCAGGCTTCTTAGGTGCTTTCTTGGGAGCCTTCTCAACCGGCTCTTTGGCTGCTTCCTCGGTCTTCTTTGTGGCCTTCTTCGGAGCCTTCTTTGTTGCTTTCTTGGCCGGTGTTTCCTTCTTGGCAGTCGTCTTCTTCGTGGTGGCCTTCTTAGTGGTCTTCTTGGCTGCTTCCTTGGGGGCCTTCTTGGTAGCCTCCTTCGCATCCTCAGTCTTCTTCTTCTTTGACATGACGACCACCTAACGTATCGGCTTCTCCTTCTTGCCGTATATCAGTGACTCCAGAGAAACTCCGTTGACCTTCCGGACCTGCCACCGAACACCGGGCAGGTCTCCCATTGCGCCGCCCATTGCACCACCGATGCCCTCGACAATTACCTCGTCATGCTCGTCGATGTACTTCAGACCACCATCACCCGGGATAAAAGCAGTGATTTGCTTGCCGTTTTTCGATAATTGGACCCTAACAGCCTTTCTTATCGCCGAATTAGGTTGTTTCGACTCTATTCCTACCTTTTCGAGCACTATCCCACGTGCTTGCGGAGCGCCCTCTAGTGGATCGGT